>JANMMV010000538.1:0-1550 GCA_031373565.1 Saprospiraceae bacterium | reverse complement strand
TACCATTTTATAAGTTACCTTAATTTTGGCCGACCTGTTTTCTGGAAATAAATCTGCGTTTACTTTTACATCAATAACTTTTGGTTGCGCAATTTTATCATACTTGCTAAGTTGTTTTTCATATTCGGCAGAAGCAATAATTCGTTCATTTTCTGTTTTGTAGTTGTTCAGAATTTTGGTGTTGTAATAAATAAAGCCACCTGAACCCATAAAAATGCAAAGCAAAATAAGGAATGCTGAAATCGTTCTAACATTCAATCGCTCTCTTGCTATTTGCCAGCGTGCTTTTCTGCCAGAGTCGGTTCCACGTTTCCAGAATAGATATCCAATAATTAGTAAAACGCCACCACAAGCCAACCAATAGGTTCTGAACCAAAATAGCGCTTCGGCAAAATGCCCAAATCCATTCATCTCAGATAACGTATAGTTTGGTGAGTAACTATATAAGTATAAATTGTTGTCTATATTGGCAAATTGATTCAATCCAAAAATGAATACCCAAATTGCAATAGCAATAACGTGTCCCATAAATTTTTTGGTCACTAACGAATGCACAAAAAAGGCCAATAAAACGAAAATGATGTACTTCGGAAATTCAATTAAATACAACTCAGTGAAGTACATATCAAATTCGAAATTGAAATACCCTTTAATAATTTGGATGAGTACTCCGTTAAACATAATGATGTTAACTAAGACAAAACTAATCATCACTATGGATAAAAACTTAGACCCATATACCAAGCGATTCGGTAAGGGAAACGCACCAAATATCTGATCATAATTAACGTTGCGTTCTCGATGCAATACTTCACCTGTTATAAATACGATAAGGATAAAGATGAGAATCATATACGAATCATTTTTTATCTCTAACATATAGTAGGTCGTTGGTAACGAAGGTGTTCCGTATATAGGATTGCCAAACCATGCATCAAAAAACAGGGAGAGGACAGCAGCAATTAGAATGGCTATAAAGAAGTTATCTCTAATGATGTTCTTGAATTCCATAAAGGCTAAATCAATCAATAATCTAATATTTAAGCTTTTGGAGATCACTTTTGAAACCTTAGGAATTTTAGTAAAGGCAGCAGTTACATTGGCTTCATCTAAGTTGTCATTTTTCTTTTTTGAAGTATAATTTTTCTTTAAAAAATTCATGAAGTCAAATCGGAACAAGGCAAATAGCAAAGCTGACACACCCAAACCAACCCATATAATACGATTCCAAATAAGCATTCCTTGAAACGGAACCGTCATCGAGTTTTGTTCTTCTGGCGTCCAATATCGAATAATATTCAGATACGTTCCTAAACCAAATGGGTCAAGTAAGCTTGCTAAGTTTTCTTTTTCAATATCTTTCGTTAAGGTTATCGTAATTATATACGTAATAAATAAAATGGCGCCACCAGCATAGGCCAACATCACCCTTTTTGTTAAACTAACCAACGCAAAGAAAATACATCCTGCAAAGAAAAAATTTGTCCAATACAGCATTAAAGTAGGCTGCAAATAATACCAAAGATTAAAGCTTGTAAAGCGTTCAGGTT
>JANMMV010000733.1:0-4200 GCA_031373565.1 Saprospiraceae bacterium | reverse complement strand
CTAAAATAGATTTCTACATCACCAAAGGAGTAACGCAAGAACCAGATTCACTAATCAAAGCAGTAGATCGGATTTTGGGCCTATTCGAAGGCAACAAACCAGCATTCGATTACTATTTGTCCTATTTTCTAAATACTTATGGCCAACTCAAAATGGTCGGTCACGATGCCATTGTCGTACATTTAGCAGACAAATATTACCTAGCTGGCAAGGCTACATGGTCAACCCAAGAAAATCTGGATAAGTTAAAGAAAAATGTAGATGATTTCCGTCCGACATTAATCGGACGTACCATGCCCAATTTTACAACTTACAAAAAAGATGGTACGCCAGTCACATTATATGATCTTAAAACTAAGTACACACTCATGGTAGTATGGGATCCTGATTGTGGCAATTGCAAGAAAACGATGCCTTTCGTAGTAGATTTTTATAAGAAACACAAAGATAAAGATGTTCAGGTAATTTCTATTTGTTCCAAAGGGGGCGATAAGGCAAATACCTGCTGGCCATTTATCGAAGAAAAAAATATGCAAAACTTTATCAATACCGGTGATGAATACCAACGATGGAATCAAATTGTGCGCAACAATAAAACACCCAAACTTATCATTATGGACGCCAAAAAGAAAATATTGATGAAAGATATGTCAGGTGAAGATCTAGAAAAAATCTTTTTGCAAATCTATGAATACGATCAAAAGAACCCCGCAAAGTCATAATGCTTGGCAAAAAATAATTATTAGTTACCCCTGCGATCAATTCCAGGGGTATTTTTTGTTTCAAAATGTAAATGGTTATTCAATATAAAAAATGAAAAATTTTTCTTTAACACTAACAGTCGTCTTTCATCTTTGCGCACTCACCATAGTTGGTCAGTCGATAGAACTTAAAATTGAGCTAAAAAATTACAAAAGTGATACGATCATCGTAGGTAATTATTACGGTGATAAACAAATCGTGCGAGATACACTGCTTTCTAATGATAGATCAAAATTTGTTTGGAAAGAGGACAAAGATGTCAAACCTGGCATGTATTTATTGCTGCTTAAACCGATGAATAATTTTGCACAGTTTTTTTTGAACGGTAAGGATAATAAAATTACGATGAACGTTGATGCAAACGAGCTGTCAAATATCAGTTTCAAAGGATCAGCGGAAAATGCAGCTTTTTATGACTATCTAAGGTTTCTAAAGGATCGTCGTCCCGAGTCTGATACCATGAGAGCACGAATCGCAAGAGCCGAAGCAGCCAATATTACTGACGAAAAATCAAAAACAATGCTCGACCGACTTGACAAAGAAGTCAAACAGCACCAGAAATCATTGTTTGAGAAATTTCCATCGACAGGTTTTTCGCTACTACTTTCAACGAGTAATGACATTGTAATCCCGACATTTACAGGCGATGAGAAGGATATAAATATACAACGGTTTAAATACTACAAAAGCCACTTTTTTGACAACATCGACCTCAAAAATCCTTCCTTGATCAGAACACCGTTTCTACATAGCAAATTTGATCAATATATCACAAAACTTACAAGCCAAGACCCAGATTCGTTGATAAAAGCGATTGATTATTTGCTCCCATTAATTGAACACGATGCGGATGCGTATAGGTATTATTTAGCAGATTTTCTCAACAAATACGCACAAATGAAAATGGTAGGCCAAGATGCGGTCTACGTCCATATGGTGGATAACTATTATATCAAAGGTAAAGCTCCGTGGCTTAAAGAAGAGAGTCTTACAAAAATGAAGGACAACGCAGATGAGCTTCGTCCCATTCTAATAAATAAAATCATACCCGATATTACCACTTACAAGCAAGATTCTACTGCGGTAAGGTTACATTCGATAAAATCATTATACACAGTCCTCATTTTTTGGGCTCCCGACTGCGGACATTGCAAGACGATCATGCCGTCTATTGTGAAGTTTTATGACAACAACAAAGATAAAGGGGTCACCATTTTGTCTGTCTGTACCAAAGGCGGTGATAAAACAGCTACCTGCTGGCCAGGAGTGGAAGAAAAAGGTATGCAAAAATTCATTAATACAGCTGATGAATACGGAAGATATAATCAAAAAATAAGAGTAAAATCGACACCTAAAATCTTTATTCTAGACGAAAATAAAAAGATCCTTATCAAAGATATATCTGGAGAAGATATAGAGAAGATCTTTAGCGAGATATACAAGTCAGATCAGAATGCGAAGGCGGAAGCAGTAAAATAGATTGATTTTAATTGCTAAATAGTCGAGTATCAATATCAAGTGTTCGGCTCTCTTTGATCGTTACTTTCTCATAATCGACATACGTTGGATTAAGAATGATGTTCATTTCTTCAGGAACAATAACACTTGGAGCTAGAAAAAATAGCAGGTCGTTCTGTTTAAGAATTTTGTCACCTTCTAAAACCATCTGACTTACCATTGATAGCTTTAAAATCTTTCGATGAGATAGTAAATCTTGTGGTAACTCTAACGTTAAAAGTATGTAATTTTTTGCCTTGACTAAGTGCGTTGGAACATGTGCTAATAGTTCTAAAAGAGCCAATGCCCTGGTTGTACTTGTGTACAGAGCATAAGTACCTATAGCGTTCCACCTTCCTCCATATGTGTAAGATCCTAAGCCAGTTAGATCATCAGCATATTTTTCTTGGACAATTCTATAAACTTCCATCAGCTATATACACCGTGCTCTATACGCCCCAGAAGTCTCAAAATGATATTCATACCAAACGTCGTATCGAGAAAATCCATAGGTCGCTGATTATCCAATACTAATAAAGGAGCATGAATCCACTGAATGAAAGCAGATTTTGAGCCTAACACTTCGATACCGCGCTGCACGAGTGTAGCCAGCTCGATGACACGCTCAGACTTTAGTGTGTCTAGTAGGTCATTATCATCTTTTCGTTGCAAATTGCGATAACTAGTATGTAAATAAGCACTTAACTCTTCCATAGTAATACCTAGATAGTCTGCTAAGGGCTTTAGAGTAGATTTATGGATGCCTACTCTAGTCAAAGCTATCAATTGAGCATCATTTTGAGATAAGCTATCTTGAGTAATGCTATCTCCTAAGATCACACGGAGAGTAGGCCTAGAGATATAGGCTACTTGTGCTTCGTTGACTATGTTATCCATTAGATAAAAATTAGAAAACAAATATACGACAATTTGTGCAATACGTATCCATTATGTCATATTTTTTTTTATTATTCTTAATTAAAACGGTATAGGCAACACCAAAGCATTAATTTGTAGTTTCTATCTTTAGTAAATCATTCTTTTCATGTGGTTCCTTTAAATAGCTTTTTGATCTTAATAATTCCATTTTATTTAATTGTTCTTTTCCAAAGTCTGATTTATTTTTTTGGTATATAATTCTCCATACCTTACCTTGCTTTGATTCTGAAACATATAAAGACCCATCTGGACCTTCAGCTAAGCCCATAGGTCTATATTTTGCATCAGCCATATTTATTATGGTATCTACTTGTGCAAAACCATCAGCAAAAACTTCCCAATTACCTTTAGGCTTTCCATCTTCCATAGGTATAAAGGCCACGATATACCCACCTTGTGGATATGGAGTGCGATTAGTTGATCCATGAAACGCAATAAATGCGCCATTTTTGTATCGTTCGGGAAATTGATTGCCTTTATAAAATAACAAATCATTTGGAGCCCAATGCGCAGGTAAGCCCATCAAAGGTAATTTATATTGATTGACTGGCTGGCTTCCATCCCCATCATACTCTGGTGCAGCTATTCTTGTTTTTTTATAATGATCATAGTACGAATAAGGCCAACCAAAATTGTCTCCTTTACTTATCTGTACAAACTCTTCAGCAGGTAGAACTGCATTTTGCCATTTTGAGAAAAACTGTGGTGCATGTCCATGCAAGTAATCCCTTCCATGCTGTAAAGCATATAACTTGTTTTCTTCATCATTCCATGAAATACCTACAACACTTCGGATACCAGTTGCAAATAATTCTCCATCATGCTGCCATTGATTTTGTTTAGAATCATCAAATCTCCATATTCCTGCATGATCGATCAATTGAGGACATGGGTAAAGACCTTTGATTCCTTCTGAGTTTTCACCTTCTACCGAATTCCAGTCTTCACAAACATTAGTCGGAGCACCAAAAGTTACATACATCCCTCCTTTGTTGTCAAAAG
>JANMMV010000537.1:0-1775 GCA_031373565.1 Saprospiraceae bacterium | reverse complement strand
GTTCACATTATCGAGAAACAAGAAAGCACCTGGACTGTTTTTATCTAGAACATTACTTCCTGACAATTTTGCATTCTCAAAAGCAAAACTTGCAATTTGCGACTTATCCCCTACTTTGAACGTCCCTTGCGCAGAAAAATTATTTTGAAACAAGCCTGAAACAACATTGACCTCACCTTTCCAGGCTACTCCATTGATTTTCATACTGATGAAGCTAGTACCTGTGTTGCCAGGGTTCGTATTGTCATCATCTTTGCCACAAGATAATAGAGAAATTAGAGCGATTAAAATGATTACATTTTTCATGATATTATTATTTAAAATTTTATGATTTTTCTTTACTTAAAACATAGATACCACTTCTTCGCTGAACTCACTTTGCCACCCCTTATCGTTGATGGCTTTGATACGATACTTTACGATATCACCTTTTTAAACTACTTTTTTAGCTAATGCCAATGTTCACTCCGGGTCGATGTTAGTCAATCAAAAATCGATAATTTACTCTATTTTAGCTTCGATTAATGAATAGAAATTTGATGTTAGACCTTTATCATAAACAACTTTGCAGGTATATTCATAAGTATTCCTATTAATCAAATTTTTATCTTGATAAACATTTGTGATATATCCTTCTTGTTTTTTTATTCTGCTTAATGATTTTACTGGTCCCTTATTTATCGCTCTATAAATGATGATTTCCTTATAATCGTCATTAGGAATATCAGTCCACTTCAGATTGACTAACTTTTGCAGGGTATCAATTTGAACTTTAAAATCCTTAATTGGGTTACTCAAATCGCGTAATGGCTTCAAATTTATAGGGGTAGACCTATTTGAAACATTTCCTATTGAATCCACAGCGACAACGCAGTATTGCAGATTTTCTTTCCCATTTATGTTTACATCAGTCCATATTGGTGGATCTTTCAAAAACCTTTTTGTCACTACTTTCCATTCATTTTCTGTTACAGTTTTTCTTAAAACTTGATGAAATGCTACATCTGGACTGGTGGATGTTTGGTATGAAAGAGTGATCTTACCTACTTCGTTTTTAAAATCAGTCAAAATGGGAGCAACAGGAGGAACAATGTCGGGTTTTAAAAGACGTAATGTATCTGAATAAGCTGAACTATTACTCATTCTATCAACAGCTTGGATTACAAAATATATTTCTTTTGTAAGGGTTTTAAGCGGGATTGTATCACGCCATAGTGTATCTTGTATAGCAGCTGGCGTTAAATTGATCATAACATGATTTGCTCCATTAGTGGACCATACAAAATAACCTTTGATGTCAGGCTCTTTGCCTAAAGGCCAATGCAATGTTATCACACCATTGGTATCAATGCTTCCTTTTAAACCAATTGGCTTGGATGGTGGAAAAGTATCAAGAATTGCAGCGTAAGAAACCAAAGAAGCAGCAGCATTTTTTGAAGTGTCCACAGCTGCGACCAAGTAAAAATTGGTGGAAGTTTCTATGCAATTTGTATCTATAAAAAATCTTTTGTGCTTATCTATAGGAAATTCACCTGAAATATTTTCAAAACCTTGATTTGCCTTTCTACTTCTGCCTATCATGAAACCCGCTAGGTCAGATTCATCTCCTTTATGCTCCCAACTTATTTTAACTCTTTTACCTCCAAGATATTCCGCTTGTATATTATTTGGTTCTTTAGGAGGAGTTTTGTCGATGCCTTTTAGTAAGATTGGCAAAGAAGGGACACTAATTTCACCGTAAGCGGTTATGCCTTTTATTCGGTAATAAAATGGTT
>JANMMV010000728.1:0-3279 GCA_031373565.1 Saprospiraceae bacterium | reverse complement strand
GAAGAGTTTGTAAATAAGAAGCTCATCAGAATTAGTGAATTGAGTGATCCGTTTTGATTTGCGTCAACAAGTGAATCTTGCAACTATTTAGATAATTATGTAAGGTTTTTGAAAGATTAAGCATTCATCTTTGCAACGATGTAATAGTTCCATTGCATCGCAAAGCGTAATCAATGAAATACAACTTAGAATTGCAAGCGGATGTTCAAAATGCGTTAAATGCTGAACCCTTACTCTTGGGACATGAATTCGGCGTCACCTCAAAGAATGGTATTGTCACATTAAGTGGAAGGATTGATAATTATGCTAAAAAAATGGTCGCTGAGAATGCAGCCAAAAAGGTAGTTGGAGTTGAAGCGCTTGTTGAAAACATAGAGGTTGTACTTACAAATGAGTTGACCAAAACAGACGGTGAAATCGCCATTTCAGTTTTGATCGCCTTACAAACAAACTGGCAAATACCGGCAGACAGGGTGACCGTCATTGTAGAAAATGGTTGGGTGACACTTGAAGGAGATTATCCTTGGAATTACAAGAAGGAAAGTGCAAAAAATGCGATTAATTTTCTTGCAGGAGTAAGGGGTGTGACAAACAAAATTGAAGTCCGATCTGAAGCACACGAAGGTGCTGAAAAGCAAGCGGTAGAAGCAGCCATTATTAATGACGAGCTTGTTGATAATAGGTTCATCGATGTATCCGTTACCGGTACTACGGCTACTTTGAGTGGCAGTGTATCTTCAATGGATCAAAAGGCTGAGGCAGAACGCATCGCTTTGAATACGATAGGTATCGCAACGGTATTAAATGAACTAGTCGTTGATCAAGAATATGGCATGTAAATCTATTACACATAATAGCTATAAAATACAGATATAAAATACAAATATAAAATCACAATAAAATGAATAAAACAGGAATTAAAAGTAAAAAAGCAGTAGCGCTTGTTCCCCAAAAGCCAATGGTAGTTGCTATCGGAAATAGTACTGGCCTTGAAAAGCATACAAAACATCAAACCGTTGCCATCGCGTTGTCAAAAGTACTGGCTGACGAAACTGTTCTCTACATTAAGACAAAAAATGCACACTGGAACGTTGAAGGGCCAGATTTTTATGTGATGCACAAATTTTTTGAAAGCCAGATTATTCAAATAGATGAGCTAATAGATAGTTTGGCGGAGCGTATCCGAACTATAGGGCATTACGCTCCAGCGACCTTGTCTGCCTATTTAAGTTTGACACACTTGACGGAAAAAACAAGAGAAAAAAATGACGGCCAAGGTTTTATTACAGATCTTTTAGCCGATCACGAAAGTATCATCGTAGTCTTACGTGAACATATAAAATCTATTAGTAATGATCAAAGTGATCTAGGAACTGGTGACTTTATTACCGGCTTGATGGAGACACATGAAAAGATGGCTTGGTTCTTACGTTCGCACTTGAAAAATTAGAAAATGTCAATCATAAAAGCGCTTAACTGGCGATACGCTGCAAAAAGAATGAACGGTGTTGACATTCCTAAGAGCAAGCTGGACATCATATTACAAGCTATTTCTCTAGCACCCACATCATTTGGGTTGCAACCGTTTTCAATTCTTGTTATTGAAGATAAAGCGATGCTCGCCAAAATCAAGCCCATAGCGATGATGCAGCCGCAAATTACAGAAGCTTCGGCTCTAATTGTATTTGCTGTATGGGAAAAACTAACACAAGAAAAAATCGATGCTTACATTCAAAATATCGCAACAGAACGACATCTATCGATAGAAAGTTTAGATGACTTTAGTGGATATATCGAGGGGCAACTTAAAAAGACGGATGAGGAGATCCTTGTATGGAGTTCGAAGCAGGCCTACATTGCACTAGGATTCGGTTTAGTGTGTGCTGCGGTTGAAGAAATAGATAGCACCCCGATGGAGGGATTTGATAAAGATCTACTAGATGACGTATTGGGATTAAAAGAAAAAGGATTACGAAGTGTGGTGATGCTGGCGTTGGGTTATAGAGATATTAAAAATGATTATTTGGTTAATCTGAAGAAGGTACGACGGGAGCAGAGTGAATTGATCATAAAAATAAACTAAAATAGCCTATCTTTGATCCATAAAACGAATGAATAGCGGGCAGTAATACGTATGGTTTTCAAAACACAGAAAGCGTTCTTCTACGGTATTAAAAATATATAGTGCACAAAAAGTATGGCAAAAAGAATAGTTATAGTAGGTGGCGGTTTTGCTGGTCTTAATATAGCAAAAAATATAAAGTCCAAAGAGTATGATATCATACTGGTAGATCGAAACAACTACATGTTTTTTCCACCGCTTTTATATCAAGTGGCAACTGGCTTTTTGACGTCATCCAATATCAGCTATCCGTACCGAAAGATGTTTAGAAACAAACGTAATATTCGGTTTAAGTTGGGTGAAGTAATAAAAGTAATCCCAAATAAAAATACAATTGAACTAACAACAGGGGCGTTATCATTTGATTATTTAGTGTTTGCAACGGGGACAGAAACCAACTATTTTGGAATGGAAAATGTTCGAAAGCATGCCATACCGATGAAAACCATCAATGATTCCTTAGAGATGAGGAACTACATATTGTCACAACTAGAAAAGGCTACCAATTTAACATCTGTCCAAGAGATTTCTAATGCATTAACCATTGTCATTGCAGGTGGTGGGCCGACTGGCGTTGAAGTTGCTGGTATGCTTGCTGAAATGAGGGTGTCGATATTTAGAAAAGATTATCCTGAATTTGAGAAAATGGGTGTGCTAAGTCACATATATTTAGTGGACGGCGCTGAACAATTGCTATCACCTATGAGTAAAGATGCTCAGGAGTATACCTATAATATGCTAGCTTCTCAGGGTGTAAAAATATTATTGAAGACACAGGTTACTGATTATGTAGATAATGTTGTGAAGTTAAGTAACGGACAAAGCATCCAATCTGAAATTCTCATATGGGCAGCGGGTGTAACCGCTCAGATTTTTGAGGGAATACCTTCTGAGCATTATGGTCCTGGTCGACGTTTACTTGTAGATGCCTACAACAAAATTATAGGATTTGAAAATATCTATGCGATAGGAGATACGTGCATTCAAAAATCTGATGTACATTTTCCAAATGGGCATCCACAAGTTGCGCAAGTTGCCTTACAACAAGGCAAAAATCTAGCAAATAATTTTAATTATCAACTTGATACTGTAAAGATCCGTCCATTTTCTTATAAAGATAGAGGATCTATGGCGATCATAGGTAGAAATAAGGCCGT
>JANMMV010000713.1:0-1886 GCA_031373565.1 Saprospiraceae bacterium | reverse complement strand
CAAGATAAAAGGCGTTTGAGAGCTTATTGCTAATATTAAAGTTATGATCAAATAAATAATTATCTGTTCCAAAGAAAAAGGCATTTTGAATCTTTCATGGAGCCTCTTACCTATGTAAAGGATCGTAATGATCGGTACGATCGCATATGGCCACAAAGGAGATTCACTATGTAAACGGTAGGTTACAGTTGAAGAAAGAAAAATTATTACAGCTAAATTCAGTATTATCAATGCTGCTTTTGTCGGTTCGTAAAGATGCAAGAAATGCCTAAATTTAGTGATGATATAGCTCTCAAACATACTCCAACAAAGCATAAAAAAACCAAACAGGGCACTCAAAGTTATCAAGACATCAGGGTTTTCAGTTTCTGGTAGGAAAATGAAGCAAAAGGAGCAACAAAATACCAAAGCATTGATAAAATTTAAAAGATATCGTTTCACCAGATACATTGTAAGTAGTGCTATTATCGATACTAATAGTGAAGCAATTTGATAATTGTCCATGAGCTCTACCAACCCACTTATCAATAATCCATATCCCGTACTGAATATCCCTATTCCGAAGGTGTCTAAGGTCAAATTATCAACTTTTTTTGTCAAAAATATACCAGCAACAATAAATCCTGCGCCAACGACCAACCTCATTACATCATTGTCAAACAGAAAACCACCGATAGCTAAAAAAGACATGAAAAATGCAGTAGCCATTAGCCCACCAAAGATGGATAAAATTTTTATACCTAAACTTGTTTTATTACTATCGATATGAAGATATTTGTCATTAATGGCACTCATATCAATATCTGAAGATAGCCCATATTGTTGGATAAGATGATTGATTTTATTTTCTACATTATGCATGATTCCATTTTTTTTGTAAAGCTAAAATCTTGATAATAGTGAAAGTGATACCTGCTACCATGCACAGACTAATGAAAAGCATCATCATAAGATCATCTGAAATTTTAGATAAAGTGATCGCTATAAAAACATTTATACTCAATGCGATAACCATGAGGTAAGATGCTCTCTTGATCTTGATTGCGAAATAAGCTGCAAAGATAAACCACCCAATCAAAAGTAATATTAAAAAAGGCCATCCTGCCTTATCACGTGTCCACAGCGTATAAGCATAGCCGCAAGTGCCAATGATAGCTGTATAAATAAACAGCAGATGCTCAAACCACGACGGCACAATGATATTTTTGTTTAGATGAGACAAATACTTGATCCCCACTAAGATCAGAATATTGACTCCCAAAAAAATCAAGCAGTAAGAAGGCCCAGTTAGATTTGTGGCTACTTGTTGAAAATACATAGCCAAAGTAACGTTCAAAAGTGAAATACCAACAAGCCACATCGGTGCAAAATTTGTTGAAACTACCCACAAAAGAACAAACACAAACCAACCTAAAAAGAAATCATAAGCATTAGCACCTGTCTGATAAATCTGCCCAAAAACAGCAAATAATGCACCCACCAAAACGACTGAAACAGTCATCAAGGTATTCGAAACCATGGCATGCGCTCTAGTCACATACGCACCTACTACTACCGTTGTAATCAAAATTAAGATTATGGCCAGTTTGATAAATTTGTGCAGATCAGCCCAATTATATGCAAAGAAGAAAACAATACCAACCACTAAAAACGATGCCCCGAGACCTAAAAGTAACCATTCTCCAAATTTTCGCCAATCTTCACGACTTGCGTTTGCCTCGCTATCCAACGCAAGCTGTACATCGGCCTGTCCCCAGCGACTGTGCCGAGCAGCAATATGAATGTCGTCCCTATTGATAATGCCCATAGACTAATTAATTTGATTTTACAAACAAAGATATACTATTATAAAGGTAGAAGTTAGATAAATTTTATCGTTTAATAGC
>JANMMV010000673.1:0-3019 GCA_031373565.1 Saprospiraceae bacterium | reverse complement strand
CTTTGTTGAACAATCAGATCATTTATATATCACTTCCTATTATTTTTTGTCTTTTGATGATCAGTTTTCCCATCAGAATGTTTTCAATAAAAGGAATGTCATCTCGCTGGCAAGACAACATTTTTCATTATGCGTTTATTGCTGTTGGTATTCCAATCATCATCTTCTTCAAAATGGAGTCATTATCTTTGTTGATCATTGCTTACATTTTGCTTAGTTTTTTATATCATTTTCTTAGCACTGCTGACGCAGTCGATAGCGGACAACCTGAAATATGAATTCTCCGATGTCTATAGACAGCGCTCTTTTTGAAAGACTTGTCTAGGTCTTGCAGCGAAAATAATAAAAAAATGTTGTAAATTTGCGCAAATTCTTGAATTAAATGGCGATTATAATTACTGACGACTGTATCAATTGTGGTGCTTGTGAACCTGAATGTCCAAACAATGCGATATACGAAGGTGGCATTGAGTGGCGCATAAAAGACGGAACCAAGGTAATAGGCTCTTATTTATTAGACAATGGAGATCTAGTAGATGCGAATGATGAGCAAAAGCCAGTTATGGATGATTATTATTTTATCGTACCTGATAAATGTACTGAATGTGTTGGATTTCATGAAGAACCTCAATGCGCTGCGGTCTGTCCTGTTGACTGTTGTGTACCCGACCCAGAGAGGGTTGAGAGTAAAGATGTATTACTAGAGCGGAAGGCAAGACTTCACGTATAATTAAAAAATCCTATAAAATTTGTTTCGCTGCCGTTTGGCTTCAAATAAAAATGCCTAAATGAACTCAATCAATTAGGCACTTTAAGATGTTAAAAAAAATCTATTATGGGGGAAATAGAAGGTTCAAACACCTATAAACAGGTCTTGATCTTCCTCCTGAGGAAAAATGACCACCTTTTTAGGTCTCAAAAAGAGATTTGCAAAAAAGGATTTTGCTTTTTTTAAGAAAATGTTCATGGATTAAAAATTATGATATGATATAAGTAATACGTATATACGGACACTTTTGTTACCTCTAACCATCATAACAATTTGTTAAACTTTCCAAAAGCAAGGAAAAACTCTATTTTATTTCTAAAAGTAGAGATCTTAAACCATAAATTTCTCTACATCGTCGGTATCAGTGTCAAGATATTCGTTCCAGAATTTTGAACTTTTTACGTTAACTTTAGTAGTTTGTGGTGCCATTTTCTTCTTGCCTTTTGCCTTGTCATTTTTTTCAACAGATAAGGCGTCAATAGTCTTTGGTGGTTTGGATGTTTTCATAACCGGAAAGAGTACAACTAATTAATTTGTCTAATAAAATTTATAGCATTTGATAAGATTGAATCGATAAAATGACCACAATAGGATACGTTTAATCAATGAAAGCCATATCACCGCTAAATATCAATACAAAAATAGGATAGAATTTTAATATTGCAAAATATTACATATATATTTTTATCACCTTAGATACTTTGCTTTGATTTGCTAATTGAGTTAGCTACTAGTCTTACCGTTATCTTGCGTATTAACTTCTCAATCTCAGGGTTGACTTCGGTTAACATGTACTGAAATTTGAGATCAAGGTGTCCGTGGAAAACATTTACAATCTTGAGATTATACGAATTAGGTTCTATGATTGTATTAAACTCTTGAAGAGACTTTGCAAGATCCAGCTCCAAACTTTCGATTGTATCAAATGAATCCGTACTGATTTGAAAATCAATGCTGACCTTTCTTATTTCACGTTTTGTATAATTGATGATTTCTGATCGTAGGACATTATCATTGGTAATGTACAATATATCATCGTCATCATTCTTGAGCGCTATCCTTTGTAGGTTGATGTCGATGATCTTTCCTTTGTGTTCAGCAATTTTAACATAGTCATCTATATTGATTTCATTACTGAAACTAAGAATAATGCCGTTGATAATGTTTGAAATAACGTCTTTAAAGATAATCGCTAGTGCTGCTGCAAAAATACTTAAGGAAGTTAATAGTTCCTTGAAATTGATACCCCAGAAACCAATAAACATGAGTATTACCCCAAATGATACAAGCAAATAATAAAGATTATTAACTCCTATTATCACATTGTCAGAAAACTTATAGGGAAGTTTTTTTCTCAAGCGATAGATCATAACTAGGGCTGCGGTCACAAGATTGATGATCGTAAAAAATATAGCAAATTGCAATATAGAATGAACGAATGGAAATGACGCCCCTAAAACGATCGCTTTTTGCTTTACAATTGTTTTTAAAAACACCAATAATCCTAAGATCAAAAAACGTATAAAATACCTTGCTAAAGCAGGTGCCAGTGAATTCATGTGTATATCGATATCGTTAGTACAAGATTAATGCTATTTTTTGAAAAACAGTAACTCAACCCCAAAATTAGGACAATTTTCTTTTATAAGTTTAAACAAACGGCACCATCACTAGAAAGGATATGGATATCAGTTTTTGGCTCTTGGGCAACATATGCTTTCCATTTAGCAAGATTGTAGGGTTTGACTGTGTGGCCTAATATTAAAGTTTCAGTTTTTATGATTTTTGAAGGAGGCGGTATGTTTGCGTTAACCACGATTACGTCTATAGTATCAATATTGGGAACAACCCGACGTGTTGATATCGTGTCAATAAGCCATAATTTTCTTTTTTCTACCGTTACTAAACCTGAAGGCAGCTTTTGTGTTTCGGACGTAATATAATGCGCAGCTCTATTATTACCAGCCGCAAAATCGATACTCTTAGTCCCAATCGAAGGCGATGAATAAGTAAATAACTGTCCTCGAGCAAATATATCTACAAGGACTCCTTTTTTCATATCATAAACCTGAATTTCATCATTATAAAAGGACTCTATCCTAGTCCAATTGACCCAAGAGATCGATACGATACATCCACATAGAAATGCATACAAAGCAGGTTTACTCCAATACGACAGATAAATTATTAAACTTGCGAGCATATAAATAAGTACAATCAAGAGCATATTATCAACATAAAGCCCCTCAA
>JANMMV010000671.1:0-5900 GCA_031373565.1 Saprospiraceae bacterium | reverse complement strand
AGTGGATGTCTGTGTGTACGCATCAAAGTAAACTTTTTGCTGATTGTACAATGGATGTCTGACAGCATCAGATTTTGCAATAGACTCCATATCTCTTATGTGCGTATCTGAATCTTCATCATCAGCAGCAACACCCATTCTTAATCTCCAATCACCAAATACACTCGGGGATGTTTCATAATGGATGATCTTATCAACTAGTACTTTTGCTTCCGATACGTTCTTAGCGGGCAATCGGCCGACGCTGATATCAAGTCCACCTACTAGATTGACGCCTTCATTTGGCCCCAACAATCCATAAAAATCATCCGATGGAAAGGCACTAATGGGATGTAAACTTTCATCAGTTTCATAAACAGGTATATAGTTTTCTTTTGAAAGATCTTTAACTAAACCTCTATAATCATAAGAGCCATCACCAAATAGGGTCAAAAACTTAAATTCACGATTGCGTTCAAGCTGTAATTTTGCCATATCTCTAATAGCGCCCGGATCGACCCTGCCACTAGAAAATTCATTGTAAACTTCTAGCACATCGACAATATAACTCTTTATATTTGAGTGATCACTTCGATGTTTAGCTAAGCGCTCAGCTTCAGCTTTGAACGGCGTGTAGTATACGATCAAATTTACAGCATCCATGATGCCGTGAATATTTTGGTTTGCTATTTTACCCAGTGAGATTGGTGTTTGTGCATCTGTTGCGCCGTTATGGCTACAAAATTCATGTATGATACCTTCTGGCTTGTAAGCCAAAATATTATTTTCTATTGTTTTCTGACTTACGTCAAATGGATTTGTAACATCCCATATTTCGTGAGTAATACTTCCCGTTGCTTTAAATCCCACTACATCATTAGCAGCTGTGTTGTTGATTCTAAAGTTAAATGGTTTTCCTGTGGGTTTAAACTGCTTTTGATATGTTAACTGTAAAAAATCTAGCCATCCTTCGGACTCACCGCTTCCTTTTGGATAATTTATTAAAATGCTTTGAGGTATCTCAGGGAGTACAATCGACTCATTAAAGATAGCCTTTGAAGCATATTGAACCTCTTGACCCTGGACGTCCACACTACTTATGTTTTTAGTAAGCGATTTACTACCTATTGATATACTTACGTTTGATTGGACCGCATTTCTTCCAGCAAAAACCATTTGGACATCGATGGGCTTACCTACAACATGATTATTTAAATCAAAAGACTTCGTTACGTCTAGTTGACGGTCCACTTTGAAGCTTTCACCATACCATTCTTTTCCAGCGCCTTCTGATGCACTGTATGAGCCAAGGAGATTTAAAACATCATTTTCAAATCTTTCGACACAGTCATAGGTATCGAAAGTGACAATCGGCTGCCCAGCAATAGGTGTAGTTTTGATTCTCTTTCCTGCGCTGCCATCAAATGTCATAAAGTAGTAATTGTTGACATCATAAACATTTTTTTCAACCGAATATTGATTATTATAACGAATCATTTTATCCGCCCCTTCACCATAAAATAATATTATATCATCTTTATCAAATTTACCATCTTCTTCCCCAATAACTTTGATTGTCAATTCTTGTAAGTCATCGGTTCGTTCTGCATCAGTGCTTTCAGGTACTCTCCCTCCGCGATTGCCGTAGATTTTTATAGATTTTGGATTGATTTTAGTTAATTCTAACTTCAGCTCATTTTCAATAAATTGTCTATCTATTTTCGTAATGCCCGCCTTGGGTATACCTATTTTGAAGAAAGTACCATTCGCCAATACTGATTCAGTGGTCGCAGGCGGACCTTTTGCTAAAACTGGATTCTTTTTTACTTGATCTAGTTGCAAATCCAAAGATAATAACTGTTCGATATCACCATTGGCTAGTTTTCGATAAGGGAAAATATTAACGTACAAGTTATAATCACCTCTAGTTTCAATGTTTTCTATATCAACAATGAAATCTTCATTGACGATAGTTTCTGCTGTAGTGCGTTCAAGTTCAATAACCTTTGACTTGTATTTTTTATCCAAGACCATAGCCGCCGCTCTCCCTTGGCTAGGTAGGGTGGTTCTGTAAGACTGTAATACTTGGTTTTCAACAGAATAAAAACTTCCATCTTCAAGCGATTTACCATCTTGATCCCATTCAAGGGTGATGTTATGCGTGCTTTGACCTATCGATAAATAATGACCAAGTACTAAAAATGATGTTAGTAGAAGAATTTTAACAAACAAGGATCTGTAATACTGATAAATCATGGTAAGTGTTTTCATTGCAAGATTAGGCTTAAAGGTGTAAACTTAGCATTAGCAAAACGATCATCAAACTCCAAAAACAATAAATAATCTCGCGGTATCGTTTTGTCTGCGTGTAATAACGACACTAAGGTAGTATATATTGTTTAATTTTTCAACCAAAAATCAACAGGGGTATCAACCCGACACTTGTTGCTATTTAACCGTTTTAACATTTTTGTAGTAAGATTGTTATATAGAATGTCTATACTTGCACACTAATCTGTTATTCTATGAAACTTGCGGTATTGAGCTTTATTTTTTTAGCAATTTGTTTCACTACTGAAAGGGTTTGTGGGCAAGACCCCGTATTTAGTCAGTTTTACAATGCACACATGCAGTTAAACCCTGCTTTATGTGGCAATACGAATAGTGCTTTTGTACAACTAAACTATAGAAATCAATGGCCTGCCCTCCCTACAGCGTATTCTACGTACTCATTGGCTGCCGATAAATTTTTTGTTAAACAAAATAGTGGCTTCGGGGCGTTGATCCTGACAGACAACGCTGGTGATGGGGCTATCAAAACAACAAGTTTTTCTGGATTTTACAGCTATAGACTTCGAATTAAAGATAAAACATACATTAAAGGAGGACTTCAGATCGGTTACAATAATATGGCTTTGGACTGGGACAGATTATCTTTTGGTGATGCTATCGATATTCGAAATGGACCTTTGTCCCCAGGAGGATCGCCTTATCCCAGCGCAGAGATTAACACTGGAAATAATAGTATTTCATACCTGACAGCAAGTTCAGGTTTATTACTTTACGATGAATCTTATTATGTAGGACTATCCCTGCATAATATGAACCAACCCGAAATTTCATTTTTAGCTGATCGATCCAATGGATTGGGCTTGGATAAGATACCGATGAGATATTCTATTCACGGGGGATATCAATATATTCTTAAAAAAGGCAATAAAAGAGTGGATGCCACGTTTATATCTCCAAACATCAACTTTCAAAGGCAAAGTGGATACAATCAGTTAATGGCAGGTGCGTTTTTGAATGTTGACAAAATCCAAGGTGGTGTTTGGTACAGACACACAGGTTACAACGGGGATGCGGTGATTACGTCTGTAGGGGTAAAGAAGGATTTCTTTAAAATAACATATAGTTATGATTTTACGGTATCAAATTTGTCTCTAAATCAAGGAGGTAGTCATGAAGTCGGTATCATACTCAACTTTGATCATATGTATCTTCCGAAGCAAGATTATGATGATTGTTTTGCCATCTTTCGCTAGATTTTCGATGAATGTTGGAGAAAGTTAGTTTTTTTTTGTTAATTTTTTTTGAGTTTTTAGAAAAACTCCTATATTTGGGCGCTAAATTAAGAAATAGAATATCAGTCAATGAAATATTTAATCAAGTCATTAAGTTTTGTGGCAATTGTTGCCTTAAGTTTTACTTCGTGTAATAAAAGAGGTAGTGGTGAAGCATCATCAGCTACAGGTTTCAAATACAATGACCCACAATGGGGAGGATTTGAGAAAAAATCCTACGAAGGTCAAGTCGATGGTCCTAACCTAGTACTAGTAGAAGGTGGTACTTTTGCGATGGGAAGAGCGCAAGAAGATGCTATTTTTGAATTCAATAACGTACCTAGAAGAGTAACTGTTTCTTCATTTTACATGGACGAAACAGAAGTGTCTAATATCAACTACAGAGAGTACTTGTTTTGGCTAAAAAATCATTATGTTTCTTATCCTGAAGTATATAGAAAAGCTTTGCCAGATACTTTAGTTTGGAGAGAAGAGTTAGCAGCTAACGAGCCATTAGTAGAAACTTACCTTCGTCACCCTTCTTACGATGAATATCCGGTAGTTGGAGTTAGTTGGTTGCAAGCTAGAGAATTTTGTAAGTGGAGATCAAACAGAGTCAACGAAATGTTGCTGATAGAAAAAGGTATACTTAACAATGCGCCCGATGAGAAAGATTCAGGTACTTTTGATTCAAAATCATATCTAACCGGTCAATATCAGGGTAATGTAAAGAAAAACCTTCCAGACATTACCACGGGCGGAGAAAGACCTGTGAGATTTGATGACGGTATTCTTTTACCTGATTACAGACTACCAACAGAAGCAGAATGGGAATATGCCGCTCTTGCACTTCAAGGAAATATGACAGCGTCGGGTGATGAAAATGTTACTGAACGTCGAATATTCCCGTGGAATGGTAACACTGCTCGTTACAAAAAACGTACTAAAACACAAGGTAGAATTCTTGCTAACTTCAAGAGAGGTCGAGGTGATTACATGGGTATCTCAGGTAACTTGAACGATAATGCATCATTCCCAGGTCCTGTCAGACAATATATCCCTAATGATTTTGGATTGTACAACATGGCAGGTAACGTTAGTGAGTGGACTGAAGATACTTATCGCCCTACAACATCTCGCACTCTAAATGACGCAGAGAATCAAGATTTGAACCCGTTCCGCGGTAATAGATTTCAAGAACTAGTTATCGATGAAGAAGGAAAACCTGTAGAGAAAGATTCTCTTGGGGCATTGAAATATCGATATGTAGAGGATGATGAAGTTAAAACTAGAGAAAACTACAAGAAAGGAGATGTCCGTAGTTTTGAAGATGGCGATACTGAGAATATTAAGTACCTTTACGGCGAATCATCCCTTGTAAGCGACAAATCAAAAGTCTATAAAGGTGGCTCTTGGGGAGATCGTTTGTTTTGGTTAGCTCCAGGCGAGCGTAGATACAAAGATGAAGATAAAGCAGATAGATCACTTGGATTCAGATGTGCGATGGTCAGAGTAGGTGGTGCTGCTGGTAATGAAGATGTAGGCGGAAACACATTTAAGGAAAGTGGAAGAAAAATTAAGCGAAGATATAAATAATTGATCTTCTTAATTTAAAGTATAAGTAGGAAAGGCCTTTGTGTAAACGAAGGCCTTTCTTAGTAAAAGTAGGTATATGAATACAATAGAAGAGATATTTGAAGCTTTCTTGGTAAGTACATCTGTAACCACGGACACACGCAATATCCAAAAAGGCACTATGTTTTTTGCGCTCAAAGGTGATCGCTTTGATGGCAACACTTTTGCAAAGGAAGCCTTATCCAAAGGAGCTAGGTACGTTGTAATTGACAATCCTGATTTAGTTGATTCTAGTGATGGTGTTTTTATAGTTGATAACGTGCTTTTAACTTTGCAAGGGTTGGCTCGCAAATACAGAAGTACATTTGATTTTCCTCTATTGGCACTTACCGGATCCAACGGCAAGACGACTACTAAGGAGTTGGCCTGGGCTGTAATGAGCACAATTAAAGCCACATACGCCACATTAGGTAATTTTAATAATCATATTGGTGTTCCACTTACGATTTTAAGTACGCCGCCGAATTCCGAGTTTTTGATCGTTGAAATGGGGGCAAATCATCAAGGAGAGATAGAATTTCTTTGTAATATTGCTGATCCTGATTTTGTGATGATTACAAATATAGGCTTAGCACATCTAGAAGGTTTTGGCGGTCTAGAAGGGATCAAAAAAGGAAAATCTGAAATCTACAGATATGCGGCCAAGTACAAGAAAACCATTTTTTTAAATGCTGATGATGAAGATCTAGTTGCTTTACTTCCAAAAAATGACAACGTCAAAAT
>JANMMV010000630.1:0-4517 GCA_031373565.1 Saprospiraceae bacterium | reverse complement strand
AACCAATGTCGGCCCTGGGAATTATAGCGTCGTCGTGACAAGTACAAATAGCTGTACAGCAACCATTAGTACTACAGTGTGGAACCACATAACGGATGTTAATATAACTGGGGTTTCCCAAGATAATACTTCATGCCGAATACCAAATGGAAGTGCCGATATTACAGTGACTCCATCTGGTAACTACAATTATCAATGGTCAAATGGAGCCATCTCAGAAGATATTATCAATGTGGATGGTGGAACCTATAGTGTCACTGTTTCAGATCCATTCAACTGCAAAGCAGAAAAGATTTTTATCATTATTGTAGTTCAAAATACTCCTGCGGCAGATGTTGAGTTAGTACAAAACGAATGTACACGTACGACAAATCTGAAAATTCATGCGATTGAAAATTTATCCTTACTTTATTCTATTGATGGTGGGTTTTCGTTTAATTCAGATACATTGCTAGAGTCATTGGCACCAGGGACTTACAATTTTGTTATAAAAGACACTAATGGATGCATTGCACAACAAAATATTATCATTGATGAAATGCTGGAGTTTGAAGTGCTCTCAGATACCATTTTTTCATTAGAAATTGGTGAAGAAAGAAAACTGCAAGTTATAATTGGCAACCTTGATATATTAAAAATAGATACTGTCATTTGGCAACCTGCTGAAGGTTTACAATTTGATGGGTTTGATGTATCTAACTTACTCAGCCCTACGGTTGTGGGTGATAGAAATACAACTTATCAAGTTCAAATTATTATAAAAAGTGGATGTGTGTTCACCGTAAATATTAGGTTGCGAATTGATGATATGGTCAAAGTTATAGCGCCCAATATTATTAGGCCTGGTGAATCTGGCAGTAATACTCATTTCACTTTATATGCAATAAATGGATTTATAAAAGAAGTGAAAAGCCTTCGAATTTATGATCGTTGGGGAAATCTTGTTTATTTGAATAAAAATTTCCAACCAAATATCCCATCGTTAGGTTGGAATGGAAAGTATAAAGGAATCGATGTCAATCCAGCCGTTTTTGTTTGGATAGGGGAATTAACACTGCTAAATGATCAGACCATTGTTAAATCAGGCGATTTGACTGTTTTGAGATAATAGAACTAAAATTTAGTGCCTAAAAATCCCTACCCACCATGACAGCTTTTACACTCAAAATTCTGGATGGTGTAGACGCGTACAGATTTGCCAGCGACAGTTTGGGTTTCTCTGTGGCACTTCTCACATGCGACTTTGGAGTGCTCGCCTGTTAGTTTAAATTTTGTACTGTCGTGATTAAAGTCATTGCGCGACCAAGACTCAAAACTATGACAACGTCGACAATCCGTTACACCTTCTTTCTCAAATTGTATCCCATGGATATTGGTATGGCAGGCTTTGCAGTCAGTATGTAGGTCTTTAAATTTTTGGATAAATGGCGCTACTTTTCGATCAAAATGACAGGAGGCACAGTCCGTTTGACGATGTTTACCTTCAAGCTTAAAGGAGGTGGCATCATGGTCAAAGGTGACGTCACTCCATTTCTCGGTCGTGTGGCAAGTCTGACATGTCTGATCGGGATAAAACTTTGGATCTATATAGGCTTGATGGATATCTTTATGGCAGTCTATGCAGTCTTTTCCGAGATTATTGAATGTGGATCTATTGTCTTTCGTGTGACAAGCAAAACAAGGTGTTGCTAGGTGCGCACCATCGAGTGGAAACTTCGATTTTTGATGTTGCTCTATCGTGAAAGTGGAAGGAGAAAAACCACTTTCGTCATGACAGGATCGACAATCTTGTTTCTCGATATTGGACTTGGCAAATTCGCCGTTGTGGTAATCTTTGTGACAATCCATACACTGATCATGTGCGACTGATGTCGTCATATTGTCGCTGACATGGCATTTGCGACAGTCAACACTTTGGTGTTTGCCGACAAGTGGAAATACCGTTTTATTATGGTCAAATCCTTGTAAATTTTGGACATTATTGATGCTAAAACTATGCTGATTGTGACAACTTTTGCAATCGGGACCAAACTTGCCTTCGTGGACATCTTTATGGCAAGAAATACAGGTGATTTCAGAGATTTTTGCAAATTCACCAAAGGATTTGACCGCGTTGCGACCATCATGACATTTGGCGCAGTCGAGCGATTTGTGCTTGCCTTCAAGCACGTGTCCCGTCACACTATGATTGAATAATTTTGAAGGCGTGATTCTGTGAAAGGACTCTTCATTATGACATGCTTTGCATTGATTGCCGTAGCGACCATTGTGTTGATCTTTGTGACAACTTGTACAAGATTTGTGCGGTACATCCGCAAATTTTTGAAATGTCTTACCAGCACGTGTTTCGACTTGGTGACATTCGGCGCAAGACGCCCTTTTGTGTGCACCGACGAGGTCAAAATCAGTCTTATTGTGATTGAAAGCTGATGCTGGTTTCCAAGAGTTATAATCGTGGCAATTAGTACAAGTTTGTGATACGGTTTTCTGATGGTAATCATCGTGGCAAGATGTACATTTGGGATCAAGACCTAGATAAGTATTACTGTTGGTCTTGAGCGATGCGATCGTAATGTTGTCGGGTTTGTGGCATTGTCGGCAGTCGATGGCCTTGTGTTTGCCCTTGAGTTCGTAACCTGTTAGGTTGTGATTGAAAGTCTTTTTGTCAAAACGCACCATTTCAAATTTGAGTCCGTGGTGCTCACTATGACAAGTAATACAATCTTTACCTTTGATGGTCGAAGACACGTGAAATCCCTTATTGACGGAAACACGTGCATTCAATTCTTTGTGGCAAGAGAGACATTTTTGATTGGTTATTTTATCGCCGATGGTATGGCACTGAGTACAGTTTTTGAGCCCTTCGAGCTTGGAATGTGGACTACTAAGTGGGCCTGGTGATAGTTGGCAATAGTTATTTTGTATAAACAAGATTAAGAACAAACACACCCACCCATAAACCATCGATATTGGCCATTTTAGCGTTAAATAAGCATGGGATATTTGTGTTCTAGCCATGTGATTTTACGGTATATCCAAAACGTTTCGCAATCTCGATACCCGCACTTTGCAAAAATGGGATCGGTAACTCACCACCAGCAAATATGTATGCTAGATCATTTTCTAGGCGTAAAATATCATCTTTTTCGTCCGTAAGGAAAACTACTTTTTCTTGGATTTCTTTGACATTGGTATTGAACCAAACTTCTAGCTCTTTATTGGCAATAGCGGCATTGATCCGTTCAAGATTTTTTGGCTTTAGCCTAGCAAATTTGTCGGCTCTATAGGACAGTGTCACTTTATTTTGACCGGCCAACATCATGGCGGTCTCTATGGCCGAGTCACCACCACCCACGACGAGCACTTTTTGTTCATTGATGCTTTCGGCTTCAATTAGTTTATAATACACTTTTTCAAGACCTTCACCGGGTACACCCAATTTGCGTGGCGTTCCACGACGACCTATAGCGATGAGTACTTTTTTAGCATGAAACGACTGACCATTTTCGGTTTCTACGGAGTAAGATCCTGATGCTGCAGATTTGATATGTTTGACCTTGGTATTCTCTTTGATATCAATATTGTTATCCTTGATGACTTCGTTCCAAAGATCGATGAGCACTGATTTTTTGGTTTCAAAAAGTTTCACTTTCCCTTTGATAGGAAGTTCCATAGGTGATGTCATCACAATCTTAGCTCTCGGAAAATTTGATACTGTACCACCGATAGTATCTTGCTCAAGCGTGATCGCTTTAATCCCCAGTTTGTGCGCTTGAAGTGCCGCCGAAATGCCAGCTGGGCCTGCGCCTATAATCACAACATCAAAGTCGGTCGCGACGGATTTGTCCATATCTTTTACGATGTTATCCATGGCTTGTTTGCCTTGTTCGACACTGTTTTTGATTAAGCCCATGCCACCTAGTTCACCAGCGATATAGATACCCTTGACATTGGTTTCAAAATTCTGATTGACATGTGGTAATTCAACACCACGGCTCTCTGTGCCGATCCTGAGTGAGATCGCTTCGACGGGGCAGGCATGAAAACAAGCACCATGACCTACGCATTTAGATGCATTGATAAGCGCAGCACGACCATTGACAAAACCCAAGATATCTTTCTCGGGACATGCCGATATACATGCGCCCGATCCGATGCAATTGTCAATATCTATATAGGGATGGAGTGATACGGGTTCGTAAGTTCCTTCTTGTTTGGCGATTTCTATCTTTTGAATCGTCGCTTGGGATTTACGCCGATATCGCCATATGTACAAGAAAAATATCAACCCACAAACCAATGCACTTCCGCAATAAATGATCCACTCTTCAGTCATTATTTTCTTCTTGTATTCATTTAGTCTAACCGTATGCTTGTGTCACAATGACGTGTATCACCATGATAATCAACATGATAATCGCAAAAGGAAGATGCGCCACGTGCCAATATTTAAAGTACTTTTGCATGGTATGTAATCTCGCCATCTTTCGATTTATGCTTATTTCTTCGCCTATTAA
>JANMMV010000601.1:0-2512 GCA_031373565.1 Saprospiraceae bacterium | reverse complement strand
ATCGAATGCGTTTTTTAGACATGCAACCAATACCATTAGGCAGTTTCAAGAATTACAACCAGATGGTATCATATTGAGAAAACCAGTTAATATAGGTACATCGACAACTTATGGTTTTGAAAGTATTTTCACAGGAAAATTATCAAAAGTCTATGATCTTAATGCCAGTATTTCATTATTTGAGACCAGGGTAGATGGCTCTAATCTTGGTGCTGAGTTTGTCAATAATGTTGCTTCGTGGTATGGCAAAATTATCAATAATATAGTGCCTTGGCAGAATGCAAAAATCCAAATCATCGGGAGTTATATAGCACCGACCGCCACTCCGCAAGGACGCAGTGCAGCTCAACAATTTGTGGATTTAGGTTTTCAGCAAAAACTATCGAAAAGCGGCAACGCTAGGCTGGGACTGACTGTTGTAGATGTATTTAATACACTGCAAAGTGGATACATCAATAATACTCCCCAATTTGTAAATTATCGTTATTCCAAGGCCGATACAAGAGCCTTAATGTTGGTTTTTGGGTATTCGTTTAGATCTGCATTCAAAGAAAAGATGCTAGATAATACGTTCTCAAAAGAGTAGAGTCCGATAGCCACTATGTAATATTTTTGCTCATCTTGAGGTTGACGCACTTGATTCTAGTACCAAGTCCGAAGTAGGTGAACTCCAAAGTTTTGGAGTCATAAAATTTATTTACGAGAAAATATTTTATAAGCCGATAATCTCTAAAAACTCCGCTTTTTTTCTTCTAGATAACTCCACTATTTCGCCATTTTTTAGTTCAATAAATCCACCTTCGCCCTTGATATATTTCTGAATGAAATTGAGATTTATGATATGTGATCTATGACATCTAAAAAACTGATCGTGCGGTAATAGATCTTCAAAATCCTTCAGTACTCTTGAAGAAATTATCTTATTCATATTGCTAAAATATAAGAAAGTATAGTTACTACTTGCTTCAAGGTGTACTATGTTAACTAGATCAAAAAATAGAACACCTTCATCTGTAGGAACAACAATTTTTTGTAAGGCAGAAACGACGCCTAAATTATGCTTTAAATTGTGTACTTTGCTTCTGTCTTCACGATGAGAGATTTCTTTTCTGAGTTTTTCTATGGCTAAAATTAACTCATCTTTATCAATGGGTTTTAGTAAATAGTCTACAGCGCTAAGTTTGATAGCACGCACTGCATACTGATTATAGGCAGTAGTAAATATTACTTTAAAATTTATATTATCGATGGCACTCATCATATCAATCCCGTTGAGTATGGGCATCTCAATATCTAAAAAAACTACATCGGGTTGAAATTCACGAATAATTTTGATACCTTCAACACCATTACTACCAGTTGCGATAACTTCGACGTCGGGACAATATTCTTTTATAGCCCAAGTAAGCGTGGTTATGCAATGATCCTCGTCATCTATTATTATTGCTGTCATGATTCGATTTTTAGTTAGATATTAAACAATACGTTATTATTATCTTTGTTCCAATTGGATTTTCATCATCGTCGAATAAATCAACAATAGATATGTTATTTTTTTGATTCAAATTTTTAAGTCTTTGGCTGGAAATTTCAATGCCATATGATTTGTCTTGCGTACTTGATTTTGATTTATATTCTGACGCTCGTTTCCGACCTATGCCATTATCTGTTACTTCTATGGTTAAGATTGACTTAATTTCGTCTAAATTTACCTTTAGTTCTATATTCCCAATGATGTTAGTGTGCCTAAATCCATGCCATATAGCGTTTTCAATAAACGGCTGTATAATGAGAGTGGGAATGTATATTTGGTCAGTTTCTATTTTTTTTGCTATTGAAATATCAAATGTAAACTTATTATTATATCTGACCTGTTCTAAAGTCACATACAATTGTAATGTTTCAATTTCATTGTCCAATGTTATGAATTCATGCTTTGAATTGGAGAGAATTAGTCGAATCAACTTGGCGAATTTGGTAAGATAATCACTAGCTAGATTCGGTTTGTTTTCAACTATAAAGGCGTTTATGCTATTGAGTGAATTGAAGATAAAATGTGGATTCATTTGGAGCCTTAATGATTGCATTTCTGCTTCTGTTTTTTGGCGCTTAATGTCTAATTTTTGCTTCAAAGCATCAACTCTATTTTTAACTAAGAAATAGATGCT
This sequence comes from Saprospiraceae bacterium, assembly GCA_031373565.1. Classification (GTDB taxonomy): domain Bacteria; phylum Bacteroidota; class Bacteroidia; order Chitinophagales; family Saprospiraceae; genus OLB9. The sequence continues at coordinate 344 of JANMMV010000601.1, read as the reverse complement.
AAAACATAAAAAAGTACCTAGAACGACAAGAAAGGTAGATGTTAAATACCAAGGTGGGACTATAGTTACTTTAATATTTCGACTCTCACTAAACTTTCCTCCATCTGATGACGCTTTAACGGAGAAGGTATAAGACCCTGGTTTAAGCTGCGTGTAACTCGTATTCGTTCTTGTGCTGCCATCAACCCAAGCGGTATCCACCCCTGTCATTCGATATTTGTACTTGATACTTTTGTTGTTGACAAATACGGGAGATTGATATTCAAAATAAAGAAAATTTTGTGAATATGGTAAAGTTATGGACTCAATGTATGGAATTTCTTTAGGTAACACTACATCTTGAT
>JANMMV010000540.1:0-3086 GCA_031373565.1 Saprospiraceae bacterium | reverse complement strand
GCTTGTGGCTCACTTGGTAGTTTCCAAGTCCTAGTTGCATCACCTTGAGTAAGGACATTTTCTATTTTTGTGACTTCGGCTCCACACTCTGCAAAAAAAGAAGCGACCAGTGGCCCAGCAAGGATACTCGAAAGATCTAAGACTTTGAGTCCCTTGAACACTTGTCCTTGGATGGATACTGGCATTATTATTTACTAAATTTTAGCGATACAGTAGATTCTTTAGTTTCTGCATTGTAAGCATAGAACCCTTCACCCGATTTACGACCTAATTTGCCAGATGTTACCATATTGATGAGTAATGGACATGGCGCATATTTAGGATTACCAAATCCGCGGTGCATGATTTCCAAAATCGCTTGACATACATCGAGCCCTATAAAATCTGCCAATTGCAGTGGACCCATAGGGTGCGCCATACCCAACTTCATAACAGTATCTATTTCTTCCACGCCTGCTACGCCTTCAAATAGGGTGTAAATAGCTTCATTGATCATCGGCATCAGGATGCGATTTGCGACAAATCCAGGGTAATCATTCACTTCGACTGGAACTTTCTGAAGTCCTTTGGAAGTGTCCATAATAAGTTGAGTAACGTCATCAGATGTGGCATATCCGCGTATCACTTCGACCAATTTCATAACCGGTACTGGATTCATGAAATGCATACCAACCACTTTGTCAGGTCTTGAAGTGACACTCGCTATTTTTGTGATAGAAATCGATGAAGTATTGGTCGCAAGTATGCACAGTGGCGGCGCACTTGCATCTATTTCTTTAAATATTTTAAGTTTGAGATCTACGTTTTCAGTTGCAGCTTCGACAACAAGGTCCGCATTTGAGACCGCTTCTGAAAGGACGATATTGGTTTTGATCCTACTGAGTGTTTCAGTAACTTTATCCGCAGAAATGATGTCTTTCTTGAGCATCCGATCGAGGTTAGATTGAATTGTCGCCATACCCCGCTCGATGGCAGCATCATTGATATCACATAATATAACTTGATGTTCATTTTGAGCAAACACCTGCGCAATACCGTTACCCATAGTACCTGCCCCGATGATTGTTATGTTCTGAATCTTTTGCATGCTGATCATAAATTTTCACAAAAGTATGAAAACAATCGCAATGTGTGCATTGATAACATGTAAGAAGATGGCATACTGTTTTCTGTTAGTGAGCATTTTCTACCATATCTCGAATATTTATATTTTTCGTACCTTTGTAATACGAAAAAGTAGCGTAGATGTTTATTGTAGTAGATAGCGGATCGACAAAAGCGGATTGGGCCATAGTGGATGATGATGGTGAAGTTGTTATCATAAGTACGCAAGGTATTAATCCTAGTACACAACATGTTTTGATCCCATTAGAAAACTATCCTGACCTGCTGGCTTACATAAGATCAACGCTCCATATCTATTTTTATGCAGCGGGCATATCATCTTCGGATCATAGGAGCAAGATCAGTGCGTGGTTAATAAGTGTAGGATTTACCGGTGAATTAACAGCAGAATCTGATACCCTAGCTGGGGCTCGTGCATGTTTTGGCCGAAAGGCTGGCATATTAGGGATCTTAGGTACGGGTTCTAATGCGGCATACTATGATGGTGATGTCTTACATGCAGTTGTGCCGTCTTTGGGTTATATTTTGAGTGATGAAGGCGGTGGTGTGCAATTGGGCAAAGAAATCATTAAAGCGTATATTTATAGCACCATGCCCGACCATGTAAGGCTTGTTTTTGAGCAGCATTTCGGGCAGGTTTCGAAAGAGCATGTAACAGCGGAACTTTATGAAAACAATGGTGGTAGTAGGTATCTAGCCCATTTTGCTTCCATCTTAACTGAATTTGATGGTGAGTGGAAGGAAGCGCTTTTTAATCATTGTTTTGGGGAATATATCAGCGTAAGAATAGCCCCTTTGAAAAATAAATACAAAGTCCCTATAAAATTAGTGGGTACTATCGGATATTTGCACCGCGATCAACTAAATAGAGTAGCAGGGACATATGGAATTCAGATAGATGACTATGTTCATAAACCTATCCAGTCGCTAATCGATTTTCATAAAAATAACTAAGCGTAAATGAGTAAAGAGATAAAAAGAATTGCCGTTTTGACTTCAGGAGGAGATGCGCCCGGCATGAATGCTGCGGTAAGAGCTGTCGTACGTACAGCAGTTTACCACGATTTGCATGTCTACGGTATTTATCGAGGATATGATGGTATGGTCAATGGTGATATCAAAAGACTTGAGGTTGGCGATGTGGCAAATATAATGCAGCGGGGCGGTACCGTTTTGAAAACAGCGAGATCGGATGCTTTTCGCACCGTCGAAGGGCGTAAGCTAGCGCACGAGTCCCTAATGGCACACGATATAGATGGTGTCGTGGTGGTCGGTGGTAATGGTACTTACACTGGTGCTGATATTTTTGGTGCTGAATATGGAATGCCAATGGTAGGATTACCGGGAACGATTGACAATGACATCTACGGTACAGATTATACGATTGGTTTCGATACCGCCATAAACACCGCCGTGCAAGCCGTTGATAAAATTCGTGATACGGCGGATTCTCACAATAGGCTTTTCTTTGTCGAAGTGATGGGGAGACATTCTGGTTTTATCGCTTTACATACAGGTATTGGCTCAGGTGCTGGAGCTATTTTGTTGCCAGAAAATCATACTGACATCAGTGAGTTATCTGATATGCTCAAGAAATCGGCTAAAAGACAAAAGTTGTTCAATCTCGTCATTGTTGCCGAAGGTAATCCTAGTGGTGATGCGCATACGATCGCAGAGCAAATCAAAACACTGAATCCTGAGTACGATATTAAAGTCACCATCATTGGTCATCTCCAACGTGGTGGCTCGCCTACTGCTATGGATAGAGTACTTTCTACGCGTATGGGTCACTCTGCTGTCGAAGCGCTCTTAAATGGCGATCACGGCATAGCACTCGGCATCATCAACGATAAGATAACTTTTACAACGTTCAAAGACGCCATTACCAAAACCAAGAGTCTCAATAAAGAATTGGTGAAGATGGCCGAAATTTTGGCTTTGTAAACATGGATATTTCGATC
>JANMMV010000473.1:0-5237 GCA_031373565.1 Saprospiraceae bacterium | reverse complement strand
AAGGATAAGAATTGATCCATTCAGCATGCTAGATGATGTACGTTTATTATCATCCGTAATACTAGAAAAACAATGGATCGTTATAGATAACCCTACCAATAAGACACTTAGCGTTAAGGTATTTGATAAGCAAAAAAATCTGATCCTTCACCAACAAAGTGATAGCGCATTTAAAAATATTGACATCCAGGATTGGCCATTGAATGAATATGTCTTCAAAATTTCAGCAGGTGGCAGTACCTCTGAGACTAACATTTACATAGCTGATGTCAGATAACATACGACCTAATAGATGGCCTGAAATTGCAATAGAAAATAAACGTACAAACAAGGATTTTTTTAAATTACTACGTCAACAAAACAAAGAATCATTTGCTGTAACTTTGGTTTCAATCCATAATACAGTTTTTGAAAAAACAGACTGTCTCGCTTGCGCCAATTGTTGTCGTACTACCCCGGCACTTGTCAACAAAGAAGATATCAATCGAATCTCAAAGCACCTAAAACTAAGTAGCAAAGAATTTATAAAAACCTACCTGCTTCAAGATTACAATGGTGAGTATATCATTCGAAGAGTCCCATGCACTTTTCTTCAAGATGATAATACATGTAAGATCTACGAAGTAAGGCCCGAAGCTTGTCGGAGATATCCCCACACCGACGAAAAAGAATTTATTTATCGTCCGGATCTTAATGTCGCCAACACGATCGTTTGCCCCGCGGCATATAGTATTATGGAACGTTTGAAGATGATCGTTGAGAATAATGAATAAATGCGATACTAGGAGTATGATTTAATGCGGGTAAATCCGCAAGTCAAAAATGTAGCGATTTCGAAAATTAAACGCTAAAAGCTTTCAATACATCAATCATCCTGTCTCGAAATTGTGGCGCTGACGCTAACATTTCGCCTTCGAAAAGCCAATTATCGCCACCTTGATAATCAGTGACACATCCGCCAGCTTCTTGTACGATCAAAGCCCCTGCAGCAATATCATAGCTATTAAGTGTGTGTTCATAAAATGCTCCAAATTGTCCGCTAGCAACATTACACAAGTCAAGCGCGGCAGAACCAAAACGCCTTATTCCTCGTGTGCTATGCAGTATGTATTCTAGGGCCCTAAAATGTCCTGAAACCGTTTGATCTTGTTTATAAGGAAAACCTGTTCCTATCAAAGTCTCAGAAAATAGCGGTTCGCTTGTTACCGAAATAGATTGATCATCCTTGTAAGCACCACCACCAGCCACAGCCCAATAGAGCTCATCAGTCATGACATTTTTGACCATTCCCAAGACTACATTGTTACCGTCATAAAGACCAACGCTAATAGAAAAATGCGGAATACCATGCAGGTAATTTGTCGTACCATCAAGTGGGTCGATAATCCAAGTAAAAGATTTCCTCTCTTGCGCGACCGTTTCTTCTTCGGTGATAAAACCTGCCGAAGGCAAAAGTGCCGACAACCCCGCTACAAGAATCTCTTCTGCGCTTTTGTCCACAAATGAAACTAGCGAATTGTGCCCTTTAACTTCAACGTCTGATACCTGGATCGAACCAAAATGATGACGCATGAAAACCGCAGCCTGATCAACTACTCCAGTAGCTTGTATTCGCAAATCTAAGAGTGATTGAGTTCCCATGCTTTTAAGATATCGAAAACTAAAGAGCCAATCCGTAGCAGGACTGACTCCTATATTATTGTGTTAAAATAAGTGGTGGTTATCCCATTTCAGAGACAACTTCTGTCACTTCAGGAACCATGCGCTTTAGCATACCTTCGATTCCAGATTTGAGGGTCACTGTAGAAGAAGGACATCCACTGCAAGATCCCTGCAATACCACAGTTACGACGCCAGCATTAAACGATTTAAACTCTATATTACCACCATCCATTTCTACCGCCGGCTTAACATATGTATCGATTAGTTCCTTTATTTTCTTCACCAAGTCAGCATCTTCTCCGGTGTAAGTGGAAGCGATATTTTGGGTTTCGATCTCTGTCATTGCAGCTTCAAAACCTTCGTTGATGATGGATTTATCTTCAGACACATAAGCTTTGATGTATTCCTTGAGTGGCAACATGATATCTTCCCAAGCGTAGTTAAACTCCTTAGTAACCGTCACAAAGTTGTTACAAATATAAACGCCTTTGACATATGGAAAACGATATAATGCTGTGGCAAGTTCGGACCATTGTTTTGCCGTGATCTCATCTTTGAAATCTGCGGTACCACGGTACAACATTTTATTAGTTACAAACTTAAGTGATTCGGGGTTGGGTGTCTGCTCGGTGTAGAGCATAACTGGACTTTTAACGGCTTCCATTATTGATAATTTACTTCAACTAACACATCAATGAAGAAATTAGTTTATCAAAACACCAAAAAGTAGTTTAATGAAATCCAGAAAGCATAAGCGACTCGATACTATCATAAGAAAAAACTGCCCCAACAACTATCAAGCCCCAGCGTGCCTCTACTTTTAAAGCGCAAAATAAAATATGAAAATTTCTTCCATCCGAGACCAAGCGTCCATATTCACGCTCATGGTATTAAAATATTGAAGTAACTTTACGCTAAATTATCGTCAACATGCCCGTTTCATTTTCAGAATTCGAAAAACCATCTCTCGCCAATTGGATAGACAAAGCTGACCTCGATCTAAAAGGAAAGATGTTAGCTGATGAGATGACATATCAAGTTGAGCCTGGCCTGCAAGTACCTGTTTTCCTGGATAGTACACCAGAAAATCCATCCTTCCTAACGGCACGGTCAAAAGTAGGAGTGGAAATTCGAAATCTACAAAATGATATTGTTCTCCATGCATTAGAACTAGGCGCACAAGCGCTACTACTAAGATGGAAGGACGATACGCCAATTGCCCCCTTTTTTACTGGTGTGATCATAGAGATCATTGATTTAACGATAGACGATCGTCAATGTAGTAGCCAAACTAGCAGTGCACTCAAGTACTTCATGGCATCAAATGGATATGGAGCAGTTACTTTTTTGTCAGATGGAGTGAATGAATTATTAGCTTCGGATAGCTTTCAAGACAGAATTCGAACCATAAAATCTAGAACACAAGACAACATTCTACTAGAACTAAAATCTGACTTTTTAGCCCAGATCGCTGAATTACGTGCGATAAGAATCATAACAAAAGCGCAACCGATCAAAATATTGGCAACATTGGATTCTCAATTAGCTGCATCTTCAGATCGTCAATCTCTAATAGCTGTCAATTACGCATTTATGGCGGCTTATCTGGGTAGCGCCAACGCTGTTTTTGGATATCCAGATGGTGGAGATGAGTCGATGTCCCGGTTATCCCTCAACATCCAACATATTTTGCAATTAGAAAGTGGTATAAACGATGTTAGTGATCCTTTAGCTGGCTCGTACATAGTGGAAAAATTGACGCAGGCGCTGGTTGCAGTAGGAAGTTAGCTGTTCTCTTGCTTACTTTTACCTAACGAAGCAGCTGGTCAAACTTTCAAAAAAAATATTAAGCCTAATGAAAATAATAATCACCTTCATCTGCACCTTATTGATTCAATCCTTGACTGTTTCGGCACAACAGACACACCTGAAGAGTGATGGTTTAAATCTTAATCTATCTGCTACAGGACAGATAATAGGAATTATGAGTCCTAATTTGGAAAAAAATTATTTGGCCGTGGGTGAAAAAGCGCCACTACTTCAAATTCGGGTCGACAGCAATTGGTATGAACCCACTAGTGCTACCTTCAAATCTGGCATTCTTTCACTGGTGTATAAACCTGTAAATATTACAGCGCAAGTAAAAGTGATGCAAAAGAAAACACACATCACTTTCGAGTTAATTAAACTTGGTGCAAAAGACAAAGTAAATGCAATCATTTGGGGGCCTTATCCGACCATAATCAATAAAACGATTGGCGAGGTAGTAGGAATCGTGCGTGATGGCGCATACGCTATCGGGATACAATCATTAAATCCTAAAACAGTTGGTGGTATTTTGAGCAACTCGGAAGGTGCTAATGAGTCTCGCGGTTCTACCGCTCATCCACAACCTTACGGTAGTAGTTTGCAGTGTTTCAGTTTAGATCGCTCAAAAGAGAGAAAACTAACGGTTTGGGGACGTCCAGAAATGCGAGTAAACGCAATTCCCAACGAAACAACAATAGGCTCTAAAATTGCGCTTTTTGGTTGTATCGAGTCTCAAGTGTTATCGCGCGTTGGTGATATCGAAATAGCAGAAGATCTTCCACATGCACTTATAAATGGTGTTTGGTTCAAACAATCAACTGAAACAGGAAGAGCCTACATGATTTCTGATTTTGATGAGCAAACTGTTGGCGCCATGTTGGATTATACTGAGCAAGCCGGATTAGTTTCGCTTTACCATGAAGGGCCTTTCCTATCTTGGGGGCATTTCATTTTGGATACAGTTGCTTTTCCGAATGGAATAACGGGTATGAAAACATGTGTCAAGAAAGCGACCGAAAAGGGAATCCGGATCGGTGTGCATACCCTAAGTACCTTTATCAATACAAATGATCCCTATGTAACGCCCATTCCTGATATACGCCTTTCGGTAACAGGGTCGTCAATTTTGACAGATAATGTAAGTTCAACGGCAACTATTATACCTGTTGCATCCAATCAATATTTTAAAAACCTAGCATCGAGTACCTTACATGCCGTAAAAATCGGAGACGAGATTATTCGTTTTAGTGCAATTTCTGAACAAGCACCTTATAATTTATTGGATTGTCAACGTGGGATGTATGGTACAAAGGCTTCAGACCATCCTGAGGGAGCAGTGGCAGGAATGCTGTTTGATTATCCTTATAATACGCTATTCCCAAATTTTGAATTGCAACAAGAAATAGCTGAAAATCTTAGTCGTTTCTTTAATGAAACTGGTGTTTCTCACCTCGATTTCGACGGGCACGAAGGTTGTTTATCATCAGGTGAAGGTGATTATGGGATGCAAATTTTTGCTGATAAGGTCATAAAAGATACAAAGCATACTTTGGTAAACGGCACTAGTCGATCCTATCACTACTACTGGCATCTATGCCACTATTGGAATTGGGGAGAGCCTTGGTATGGCGGATTTCGGGTATCTCTAGGAGACTATCGTTTGGAAATCCAGCCTTTTTTGGAACGTAATTACATGCCCAATATGTTGGGGTGGTTTTTACTTTCCGCTACTACTACCGCAGAAGATATCGAATGGATGATGGCGC
>JANMMV010000434.1:0-4370 GCA_031373565.1 Saprospiraceae bacterium | reverse complement strand
CCTTCACGGACTCGCCGAAGAGGTGCCGTTCATGCGGGTCGCCCATCTCCACCATCTCGGGGTGTCACTGCACGCCGACGAGAAAATGACGGAGCATGGCGACCCCCTGTTCGGTACACACGCGAGGAGGCTTCCGCAGGCCGCCATGCGAACTTGAAATCAGAGATTGTGATATCATGGCTTGCAATACCTTCACATCCAGCCATATCTGTAGCAGTGACTGTGTACGTATTCGCAGCATTTACACTGATTGATGAAGTAATACTGCCATCACTCCAGATAAAGGAATCAAACGAACTCGCATTTGCAATATTGATCAAACCACTTTGCCCAAAGCAAAGGTGATTTGGGCCTGTTAGAACTGGAATGACTCCAGACGATAGAACTTCAAAAGTATCACTTGCAAAACAAAAAAATTCATTCGAAACAGTAACCATATATATCCCAGGGCCCGAAATGTCTAATGTTGAATTTAAGCCTGAGATGGGCTCCCATGCGTATGATGTAAAAGGTCCGCCGCTCGCTGTTAAAGTGCCTGTGCCACCAGAACATATGGTCATTGGTCCAGTAATTACTGGATCGGGTGATGGCAAATATTGCGCATCAATAGTTCTAATTACCGAACAACCTGTGGCCGGATCGGTCATTGTCACCGAATAGATACCTGCATTTTGGACTGTAATAAAAGTAGTAGTTTCCCCAGTTGACCACAGGTAAGTAGCATTCAACGGTACATTCAACATGTGCCAATCAATACCTAAAACAATTCCACCTTCATTAGGACAAGTATTAAAAGCCTGTATATTAAAAGAAAAATCACTTATATTGGAAATGTCAACAGTATGCGTAGATGTACATCCTACAGCATCTGTTATCGTAACTGAATATGTACCAGAACCATTCAAGACTGAAATATCTTGAGTAGTTCCACCCGTATTCCAGAGATATGTTATTGGTGGTGTTATGCCGCCAAAAGCACCAGCATGCAAAGTGACCATTGTCTCATCACAAAAATCAGGGTCGATAAATACAAGGACCTTACAATGAGCTTGAGCCAATATACTTTGGGAAGAAAACACCAAAATAAAGGCTATGTTCAATAAAGTTATTATTTGTGCCCTAGAATTAATGATCATATAGATACTTCGTTGGAACATTATACTTTTTACTATAAACAAATTTATAATTTACATCTATCTTTTATGGAATTTAACGCTCAGTTTGGAGTTGAATTGGTCATTTTCTATCTCGAATCAGTACATTTGAGAAGCATTGCCTACTTTAAAACTAAAAATTTTCTAACAAAGACTATTTCATCACTTATGATTTTTATAAGATATAAACCTTGGGGAAAATCCATAACATCAAAAGTCTCACGAACTGAACCGATATCATCTTTTAAAAAAAATAATTTGCCATTCGCATTCATTATTTGGGCTGACCATTTTTGTGCAAATGTATTTTCGACGACTATTTCATTTAGTGCTGGATTTGGATAGACTACAATAGAACTGCTCAAATCATGAACACTAGATGGTTTTAGTAAAATTGGTTGACGAGTTGATACACAAAGCTTGGTAGCTTTTCGCAATTTCCAATTATAGAAAAATGGGTAAAAGTTTAAACTGATCGACGCAGAATCAATAGTTCCAACTTTCCCTATCGGATATGGATAATCCAAAGGGCCGATATTCATTAATAGATTTTTAGCATCTGTTGACAAATAGTAACTACCCTGAGAAATCGAACATGATAAATGTAAAGTATTCAACCCAAGTACAGTTGTGAAAAGCTGAACGCAAATTGTATCTCCACTCAGATTAACTACATAAATACTGGAACTGTCTTTGGTTTCTGTTTTTGAATAGATATCAATGTTTTCAAGTACAAAATCTTCATTTACTGTGAAATACATTCTACGTGGTATATTGGATAAGCTTGTAAAACCATCTAAATTACGCTTTCCACAAACGAAAGAATTGTAAAGTCTTTCTACTTCATCCTGCACATAGACAACGGTCTCTTGACTAGGGTTTTTATATTGAAGGATACATCCTTTGCTAAACGGAATATTGATTGTATCAGTCATAAACCAAACACAATTTAGACCTGAAACTTCAATTTTTACGCTGTCATTTAAATAAGAAATAGAAGTTACATTTGGTGGCGATACTTCGAGAAAATCAACGGTGACCCTATCTGATTGGTATATACCATCATTACAGATAGAATCCTGCATAAAATAATAAATTCCACTTTCGGTAATTTTTATATGATCACTTATTTCACCATTTGACCACATAACCTTAGAATCAGAATTAATGTTTAATTCAAGGGTTTCGCCTTTACATTCTATAAAATTATTTTCATCAGTGATCATTTTGGGAAAATTACTGTCCTTTGCTTGGATAAGAATATTTGAAAATCCACGACATTGTAAAGAATCCTCATATATTACTGAAAAAATACCTGACCAGTTGGCCACAATTGTATTTATCGTGTCACCAGTATTCCATTTGTATTTTTGATATCGATCAGGCAAACTTAATTGAAGTTCTTCACCAGGACACAAAAAGAGCTCCTTAGAAGAACCTATTTTTTCTGTCTGTGAAAGACACATCGTTTCCAATATAGAATACATACTATCTGCTTTTAATTGATGTAAACGAGTGATGGTCCCAGAAGGCCAATAAACAACGATTTCGTCTACAATTGTACAAGTATCTAAACCAAAGTGAGCATTGAGTGATTGCATCGGACTGTAACTTTGTCCCGCTCTCAATTCTATCATTTGTGATTGTAGCTTGGTTTTCAATTCTATTCTACTACCGATGCCATTCCTGTTACTTTCTACACCAATAAGCCTGAGTTTTAACCAGTGATTTTGATTACCATTGTTTAAGTATATTTGATTTCTAATGGAACAATCTAGATGACCATCATCATTATAATCACCGATGTTATAGGGCGAAAAAGGAAGTTTTTGTCCCACAAAAGTTAAATCTCCATTCCCAAGATACAATTGGTTTTTCAATCCAGATAGGATGTCCATATTCCCATCATTATTAAAGTCTCCAGCAACACATTCGGAAGCACCAAGGTCTTTACTATCTATTCCTGATTGGAGAATAACATCTGTAAAAGTACCGTTGCCATTGTTACGAAAAAGTCTATTTTCTTGATCATGATTGACAACAAATGCATCGAAATCTCCATCATGGTCAAAGTCTTCAAAGGCAGTGGTCCATGATTGGGCATTATCATTTATACCTGCTAAAGAACCAACTTCATTAAATGTGCCATCTCCATTGTTTTTGTACATCAAATTTGTACGTCTAGGGTCACCTGGAAGTGTTTCTGCCAGACATTTGGAAACGTATAAATCAGTATTTCCATCCTTGTTATAATCAACCCAAATGGCACTGTAATTTCCTGCCAATGGAGAAGTATTGATCAGGGTTTGATCCAATAACATACTACCTTTCCCATCATTTTTATATGCAAGTGATTTCCCTACATCATTGCAAACAAAAGCGTCTAGATCACCATCATTGTCGATATCAAACAAAGTGGATCTCTGCGCAGTAATCATTTGTGGCATGACTTGCTCTACATAGCGATCCTGAGTCGGATCATACATGACAAATGACACATTATTTGATCCACCAAACACTAAATCATTGTAGCCATCATTGTTAATATCCCCTGCACAAATACTATATACGGGCAAAATATCAATCTTCATCTTAAAATGTCTATATGTATAACTTCCATCTGTTTTTTGAAAATCAATATGAATGCCATCCACTGCAACCCTAGTAAAATCGTCAACACCATCACCGTTCATATCGGCTGAACTCTTGGATTGTCCCATGGTTCCTTGTACAAACCGCAATAGATCGACTTGTTCTTTAAATTGAATATCTTGACCACTAACTTGACTACTACACATATAAATTGTCATAAATAGTCCAAGTTGAAATACAATAAATCGCATAATAAGCACAATTTCAGTTGCAATGTACGACGATAATATGGTCTATATTGTTTTTTTTAGCTGATCGTTATCATTACTCCCTGTGACCGTGAACATGTCAAAGTTGCTTGCGAAAAATGTCTTAAAGAAACCCAAAATGTTGCTGGCAAATCTGTACGTGTCTACACCATCCAGAATTTTGAGTGTAAAAGTTGTCATGGTGGATAGTAAAAACTGCTAGGTCTGCAACACGGTATCACAACCAAATCTTCAACAACTACCTAATGATCAGTAAACGCTCTTGATGTCTGGCGTTAATTGAGTTAAAATGGACATTTCAACTATTAAAATGACACGTTCAACCCTATTTTAGGCTTATTACGCCGTCATTCGT
>JANMMV010000422.1:0-4304 GCA_031373565.1 Saprospiraceae bacterium | reverse complement strand
GTTTTGATTAAGATATATATATAATAAAAATATCTGTAGAGACCTAAATTAGAGACAAAGATAAATAACGAAAATCAATATATATAATTTTTTTATATATTTATTCAAATATTTTATATCACTGTTACACATAAGTGGTTCGATAAGTATGAAATTTGCAGATAGGGCATAGGTATTAAGTGTCAAAGTACACTCTTTGAAATGTATAAAAATCTAGAAATGAGCGGTTTCCCCTTCGATAACCTACTTCACACTGATTTTGAGGGTTTGGTTTGGATCTAGTAGTGAAAATTTTGTTTCTTCAAAGCTGGGAGCTCTGGTTAGGTGTTTAACATTATTTGAAAATCCATAATACTCTTTAGGAATTCCTAAAAAATTGGTATCGAGCTTGCCATTACCGTTTTCATCAATGAAGACCGCTATGGCGTAATCACCTTTAGGAATGGAAGTCAAAGCAACAAGTTGTGAAGGCTTACCCGCCAAATCTACGATCTTACTGTAACTAATTTTGGACTCATCCATGAAACTTTGACTTGTTTTATACCAAGCCAAATAGATCTTACCCTTTGTAGGTTTGATATCCGTTATGGTTATCTTAGGTGCACATGTTTGTCCAAAAGAATATTGAACAGTAAACAATATGAGGAGTGTGACACAAAAAAAATAAGCCTTCATCAGATTCAATTTTGACAGGATTATAACATTATCTAACTTGATTTGTTTGGTTTGGTACTGAAGCATTAGTTTTGCACTAAATTAAATACATCCTATATGTCAAAGACTATCATCATTATCAGACATGCCAAATCATCTTGGTCAAATCTACTGATAAAGGATCATGAACGTGCCTTGGACGCACGAGGTCATAGAGATGCTCCAGATATGGCGCTTAAGCTTCAAGCTGCTGGTTACAAGCCCGATGTCTTAATCACTAGTGATGCTAACCGTGCTCAAACGACGGCAGCTTATTTTAGTACCGTTTTTGATAAAGATTTTGTGCTAGAACCTTCTCTGTACCACGCATTTCCTGACAAGTATCTAGAGCAAATCAATAATCTTGATGAAGATATTAAAACTGTAGCGCTTTTTGGACACAATCCAGGGGTGACGGAGATTGCGCTCAATATTTCTCCAAGTATTATTGATGACTTGCCTACTTGTGGGATCATCATTGCATCAATGCCTGACGATATTAAATGGTCTAATGCTGATTGGATGCATATGAGCATGGAAAGGATTCTTACCCCAAAGCAAAAGAACTATTAGAAGATGAATAAGATTTTATTTTTTGTTACGATGACCATCGTGAGTTGCCAGATCAGCACTTCCAAACCTAAGCTAACGATGACTAATGATCAATTAGTAGAAGCTATGATAGAATTGTATACCGCCAAGGCTGCTGCTAATCTATCAAATGTTGAATATCGAGATAGCTTGATGGATCTGTATTATGTCCAAATTGCAAAGAAAATGGGAAAACCTGTTCAAGAAATAGAATCCAATTTTAATGAATTATTAAAGGTGCCCGATTCCCTTGTTATGATTCAGAATAGAGCGATGGATACGATTAGAGAATGGCAGAATTTGCGATTGTCAGGTGGTAAAAAAACGGTTACTGATACGCTTGTTAATAAGGATGTACCTAAGTAGGATAATTTGCTTAATTTGGTTGATTGGGGAGATTTGTTGAATACCGCGGAGCGGCACAAGTTTTGGTTTATTTGGTTTATTTGGTTTTGTGGAGTAGATCATACACCTTGCTCTAATTCCTTAACCATTAATGAATTAAGGTTCAGGGAGTTTCCGCTCTCAAATTTCTAAAATCTAATTTTGGTCACTGAGCGAAGTCGAAGTGCTAAATGGGACAAAAAAAAGGGAACGAACTCACTCAACAATGTCCGTTCCCCGATGTCAATAAATTGACTTTTTTCAACTTTTGTAATTAATCCCTAGCATTGGTATGCAATTGGATCGTCTGATTGTAAATTAATATTCAGTATTCTGTGGATCCCAGTTAGCCCATCCGTCTGTCCAATCAGTCTTGCCGAAAGCACCTACCTGCGTGTTTGCTTCAAAACCTGCTGGTAACGTTACGCCTGATGTCAATAAACTAGATGCTGCCAATGGTAATAAACCTGGCTTACTAGCAATACCATTATAAGCAGCTGGTAATCCCAAAGTCGCTACATCTATACCGAAGATATTTTTGCGAGCTGCATCTTTTAATTTCGCTTCATCTCCCGCAACAATAGGCTTAGCCATACCAGCAAGGATCAAACCTTGGAAATCTGATTTTCCATCCACGAAATTCTTTTTAGTAGGATCATCACCTAACTCAAGACCTCCTTTAGGGAAAGCACCGACAGCTAGTGTATTATAGATAGAGAGTGCTGAATTTCTTCTTAAACGGAAGGCCGATCTAAATTTAGCATCAGGAGTACCCTCACCCAAGATGATCGTCATATTTGCAAATTTACAACTAGTCTGCGGAGTAGCATCAGAACCATTACCGTCATTATCTGATTCAAAACCATTCGAATCTGAACAAGTACATTGATCAGCTACTTTTGGATCTCTAAGCGCAAGTCCATATTGAACATTACCACTGAATCCCCAGTCTGTATCAAAATCATCGTCAATATTCTTGTAAGAAATCAAGAATTTAGGGTTAACGCTTCCGCCAAACCACTCATATCCGTCGTCACCAGAGAATGATGTTTGTACAAACTCAATTTTTGTTCCAGATCCAACACCACCTAGCGTAAGGCCATTAATTTCTTTGTCAGTTTCGAAAGCGATACCAGCAAACTCAATACGTACATATTTCAATACACCTGAATTATCAGCCGCATTTGTACCACCAAAAGCACTTACGTTTTCACCTTCGATTGTAGCAGGCGTTTTGTTAACTATTCCTTTTCCTAAGATGATCAGTCCACCCCAGTCACCATAGTTACGGCTACCTTTTGGTTGGTTAGATGTAAAAACAATCGGCTTTGCTACTGTGCCTTCGGCTAAGATTTTAGCACCTGGCTTGATGATAAGTGCTGCCTTCGTAGCTTTATCACCTTTGATAATAGTACCTGGCTCGATAGTCAAAGTAGCTCCCTCTTCTACATAAACAAATCCTGTAAGGATATACTTATTTTTAGATTCCCAAGTAGTACTTGCAGTAATTTTTCCGGAAACAGTGATATCTTTTCCAGGTACGACTACGTCGTCATCATCATCTTTCGGGTCGCATGCAGTCATCCATAGTAGCGATGACATAAAAAGCAATGTTAAAAATTTGAAATTCATTTGATAAAAATTTAATGTGTTAAGTAAAAAAATTATGTAGGGTTGAAGTAATACTTGTTATTAAAATTAAAACTTATAGTTGAAAGAAGTAAATATCTGTGAACCTCTTCTAAATTCCTGGAAAGTACCATCTATATCAGTAATGTCGCCATCTCTATTGATATCTTGTAAAAGTCGTACAGGTTGGTTTAATAAGTCTTGGACACCTAATTTAATTTCTATTTTACCAAAGATTTTGGATATATTCGCATCAATTACGTTTCTTGGCATTTCGTAGATGTTTGAGCTAAGTACATTGTCTCCTATTACGAAGATACGCTTACCAATGATGTTATACAACACATTTGCTTGCCATCCGTTATCTGCATTATTGTAGAATAATCCGGTGTTGATGATATACGGTGACTGTCCTTGAAGGTAGCGATCTATTGAATTGTCACCTGAGACACGCACATTACTACTGATCAATGACCCATTAAATAAAGCACTAAAATGCTTGTTTATATTCTTACGAATTTCAACTTCTACACCGGATGCTCTGGCTGATTTAGCATTTTCAACCGTAAATGCTAGACCACTACCGTTATAGAAAACGGATGCTTCAATAGGATTAATAAATTCTTTGTGAAAAATACCCACAGTGATCATCTCACCTAGATTTGGATATATCTCATAGCGAAGATCCATATTGTGTATAGTAGCAGATTTTATATTTGCATTACCTCTGCGCGACACGTCAAAAGCAAAATCATAATACGTAAAAGGAGCTAACTCTCTGAATTCAGGTCTGTTGATAGTGGTCGCATAAGCCAATTTAATGAATCTTTTGTCTGAAATTTTGTAGCTTGAATTAATAGATGGCAGAGCTACAAGTTGAGGAATATCAACATTAATTTTTGCACCACCGCCTCTTTCACGACTTTGGAGCATTTGTCTATTGAATTCTGCGCGTAGCTCAGCATTTAATGTTACCCTATCAGTGACTACTTTTTGTATGGTTGCGT
>JANMMV010000420.1:0-5768 GCA_031373565.1 Saprospiraceae bacterium | reverse complement strand
TACTGATCCAAACTTAAGTGATAACTCAGACAGTGTAGAAGCTGACATTTATGATTTAGCTATGCATAAGAAGCTTTTGACCCCTCTACCTTATGCGTACGGAGATGTCCTCGAATTTGAGATAACAGTCTTCAATCAAGGTAATAGACCAGTAAATACCGTAACATTCAGAGATTTTATACCTGTTGTATCTGGTTTTACATTTGATCCAGCCATAAATGCAGGATGGACTGGCTCAGCTCCTGTTGTTAGTAGAACGATAAATACACCTATTAATCCAGGTGGAAGTGCGGCTGTCAGAATCAAACTTAAACTTGTACGCACTGCAGGCGGTGCTCGTAGTTGGCTCAATTACGCCGAGATTAGACTTGCAGCTGACATTAATGGTAATGTCATTTTTGATGCAGATAGTACTCCTGGTAGTAATTCAATACCCGAAAATACAGTCCTTCCTGGTGATTCCAATGATGATAATTTATTGACAAGAGGACCTGCTTTCAATGAAGACGAAGATGATCACGATCCAGCTAATGCGATGGTATTTGATTTGGCACTGACAAAAAATCAAGCTACTGCTTTATTATCTTTTAGTTATATCCAAAATGTAGGTTATATTTTTACTGTACATAATCAAGGCAATACGCCAGCTACAAATATCAGAGTGGCTGATTATCTCTCTCCAGGGTTAACCTATGTTGCTACGCCACTTAATATACTTCGTGGATGGACTTATGACAATGCTACTCGCGTCGCTACAATAAACTTTAATGAAGTCCTTTTGCCAGGACAGCAAGATACTTTTATCGTAGATCTAAAACCTAATCAATTTTATGTCAATCAGAATAATGCCTGGACAGATTTTGGTGAGATTACGCAAGCAGATGATACGAATCCTTTGACACCAAATCCTATCCCTGATATCGATAGCCGAGCGGACAATATTCAAACAAATGACGCAGGTGGAAAAGCAAATAGTCCGTCGGACAACGCCATTAATGGTGATGGAACAGGTACTTATTTGAGCGCTGACCCATTGACAGACGAGGATGATCACGATTCTCATAAAATACAGATTGTAGATCTAGCGCTTACTAAAAAAGTAGTAGGTTCTACTACCAGAGAAGTAGGGGATCAAGTCGTATTTGAGATCAAAGTAATTAATCAAGGTAATGTGTCCCTTCGTAATATCGAAATCATAGATTCTGTAGGCCCAGGATATACTTTCACTGCTGGCGGCGTAAATGCTGGATGGACAGGAACACTACCTAGACTTAGAAAAGTTATAGCACCAGTTCTAAGGCCTATGAGAGATACCACTATCTTCATTACGTTGAACGTGGCATTCAATAGCAATCCAAATGCATACATAAATTATAGTGAAGTTGTTATCGCCCAAGATACGGTCGGTTTTAATCGAAATGACGACGCTGATGGTGTATTTGACGCACTATTGTACAATGACAACTTGGCGCTCCCTGGTTCACCAGACGACAACAATATTTTGGGAGATGCAAACCTAGGTCAAGATGAAGATGATCACGACGTAGCAGGAATTACGCTATTATGTCAAAAACCTACATTGACGGTCGGTATGATCAGATGTAATCCGAGTTCCAATTCATATGATGTGGTTTTTTATAGTAATGTGCAAAATATCTCAGCTACAGCAGGTTCAATAGCACTTAATACCGTTTCTGGAATTCCATTCGGTACGAACGTAACTATTACCGCTACTAATGGTGATGGCTGTACGGTAAGTTTGACTGTTCCCGGTCTAAACGGTTGTCCTTCAACAAATGGCTGCGTGTTGCCAAAATTAACAGTTGGACAACCGATCTGTAATGGTAATACGTATACCGTTTCATGGTCAAATGATATCGGAGTATTGACATCTACAGCTGGCGTTGTTTTTGGTAATTCTATTATTAATATACCTATCGGTACAAACATAGTTGTGACATCAACAAACAGTACATGCATTTCTCGGGTTAACGTAACTTCGCCAACAGATTGTGCCACTCAATGCGCAAACTCACCGATAACTATCAGTGGCCCTATTTGCGAAGATGGGCAAATTGGTACTTACAAAATCAATTATATAGTACTGCCAGGTTCAACTGTGACTGCAAGTGCAGGGATACTCACCAGTAATATGGTTACAAATGTGCCGTCAGGTACAAGTCTAACGCTTACTGTCACTACTGCTAATTGTGTCACAAGAGTAATTACATTGCCTAGTATTTTCTGCCAATCATGTCAAAACCCGACACTCACAGTAGGAATACCAGTATGCAATCCTACCAATAATACGTATAGTGTCATTTATTATAGCGATGCGCCAAATGTAACTTCAACAGCAGGCACAGTTACGCCAAACATGGTTTCTAATATTCCGTTTGGGGTAAACGCCGTTATAACATCTGGATATGGAAATGGATGCACTACTACATTGACGGTAAACAGTATAAATGCGTGTCCTCCTACAGGCAACTGCACTTTGCCAAAATTAACAGTGGGACAACCTATTTGTAACGGAACTTCCTACACCGTATCCTTTACCAATGATCTAGGAACGGTAACAAGTACAGCTGGTACAATCGTTGGGAATACGATCATCAATATTCCTATCGGTACCAATATCACAGTGACATCAACTAATGGTGCGTGTGTCTCTAGGGTCCAAGTAACATCTGCAAATTACTGCAATATACAATGTAGGAATCCAGAGATCAGTATCAGTGGGCCTATCTGTGAGAACAACGTGAACGCGACTTACAGGATTAATTTTATTATCTCCCAAGGTTCTACTGTGGTAGCAAGTGCTGGTATATTGACAGCTAATAGTGTTACAGGCATTCCATCAGGAACACCACTAACTTTAACAATAAATACACCTGGTTGTCCTGAAAAGGTGATTACTATTCCACCAGCCGTTTGTCAGCAACCACCAGGAGCGATAAGTACCTTTGTGTGGCACGATACAAATGGTGATGGTCAGCAAAATAGTGGCGAACCTGGCTTGCCTGCAGTGTTAGTCACGTTGTTTAATAGTACAAATATGATGATAGCATCAATTACTACGGATGCGTTTGGTAACGCAAATTTCACTAATGTCCCGCCTGGTTCTTATTATATGAAGTATGGTAATTCAAACACATATACCACCACATTTTTTGATAGAGGCAATGATAATACAGATAGTGATATCAACAACGCCAATGGTCTAGGAACAACACCTATTTTCCAAGTCGTTTCAAATGAAACTACTTCCAACTTTGATGCAGGATATTACATCTGTATACCAGTAGGGGATTTAGCTTGGTATGATAGTAACAAAAATGATAAGTTTGATCCTTATGAGAATGGTATAAATGGTTTAAACGTAAGTATCTGGCGCAGAGAAGGCTCATTATGGGTCATCTGGGATCAGACGATTACAGGTCTTAATCCAGCTACAAATTCTGATGACGGATGGTGGAAATTCTGTGTGCCACCAGGTCAATATTATGTAAGTTTCGAGTTGCCTCCTATAGGATTAGTAGCAGCGCAGCCAGATCGTGGCGGTAATGAAGAGACGGATAGTGACATCACGGGTATATTTGGTTATGGAACGACGCCTTCATTTTTGGTAACTTCAGGTCAAATGAAATGCGATCTAGGTGGTGGCTTTTACCCTATGGCGGTGCTCGGAAACCTTGTATGGTATGATGTAAATGCAGATGGAATACAAGATCAGGGAGAAGCTAAGATCGCTGATGTGATTGTTGAAGCTGTTGACCCTGTGACTGCTCAAGTGCTCTCTACCGCTGAGACCAACTCAGAAGGTATCTATAACTTAGATTATTTACAACAGCGCAGTTATTATCTTAGATTTAGTCCGCCTGCAGGTTATCAAGCGACGCTACCGTTGATGCAAGGCGATGCGGACTTAGATAGTGATGTTGACCATAGCAATGGTTATAATACAACGGCTACTATGTCTCTGCAGTCAGGACAACAAAATCAAGGAGTCGATATGGGATTAGTATTCGCGCCACTTCCGGTTACTTGGCAAGATATAAGAGCGTACAATAAAGAAGATCATCACCTCATCGCTTGGAGCGTTTCTAGAGAGTGGAATACAAGTCACTATATCGTTGAGAGACAAAAAAGTACAGAATCTAAATTCTATGCTATATCAACAGAAATCAAAATCGAAGGATCTAGAACAGGGGAGAAAAAGTATAGTTTTAATGATCTTGACATAGCGGACGGCGGCGAGTACTTATATCGAGTGATGGCTGTTGATTTCGATGGTAAAATTGATTATTCGCAAGTGGTGAGTGTGAAACAAGAAGGAGCATTTAATTTTGAAGTTTTCCCTAATCCAAGTAATTCATTAACCAACATAAGTTTAGAAATTCCGACGGATATGGTTGTGGATCTAAAACTATATGCCGCAGATGGTAGATTAGTTAAAAACATGCTATCACAAACTAAGATATCTCAAGGATCACACGTGATTACGTTGCAGATGGCAGACTTTACTCCTGGAGTGTACAAGTTGATCGTACAGCATGACGATATACAGGAAGTAAAGAAAATCATAAGAATAAAGTAATGAGCAAGCCCTGGGCATTTGCTTGGGCAAGAAGAAGTATATTGTTAAATCAACCAAAAATGGATTTAGGGACGTCGGCAACGGTGTCCCTTTTCTTTTTGCATTATACTGATGAAATTTGTAGTTGACTCTTTAAGTACTTTTATTTAGTCGAAGTTTACCGATTTGTAGTGAGCTAAATCACAGTAAATATTATTAATAATCAATGACTTAAGTTAAAATGGAAACAAACTACAGTAGCGTTTTATGAACTTACACCGTTTCAATAATTGAAATGGGTAGCACATAATCAGAGAGTCAAAAGGCTTACGCTAAGCATATTTGAATTACTTGCGTCAAAAAACATCCATAGGATGGACTATCCCAAGATGCCTTTAATAATCATACCGACGGTATCATTTTCTGTTAAAAATCCATCATGCCCTAACGGTGATCTGATGGTATGAAATCGTGATCTTGGGATATGAGAATATAAGAAACTTTGCTCCACTAATGGGTAGAGAATGTCGCTGTCGATACCGATAATATGTGTCTTTGTTTTGATGCTCCCAAGTACCTCTTCAATGGATCCCCGATGGCGACCCACATTATGACTATCCATCGATTTTGAAAGGCATATATAGGAGAACGCATTAAATCTTTTGACGAGCTTCTCTCCTTGATACCTTTGATATGATGATGCCCTGAAGTTGTCTAAATTGTCAGTTGATTTTTCTTGTTGAGTCATATTGTACCCTAGATATGTTCTATAGCTTAACAATGCAATGGACCTCGCTGCAAGCATGCCTTGAAGGCCGGCAGCATCATCATTCGTGCTCCATGTTTGATCAGCATAAATGGCTAGTCTTTGGCTCTCATTAAATGCGATTCCCCACGGGGAGTGAGCAGCGTTAGCAGCAATAAGAAGTTGATTTTCGAAAACATCGGGCTTGATGATACTCCATTCCAAACATTGTTGCCCACCTAGCGAAGCGCCGAGTAGCAATTTTACCTTTTCAATACCTAAGTTAATCCGCAATCTATCAAACGCTCTAACGTGATCACGTTGCGTGATAAGTGGAAAATCGTGGTAATATTTTTGACCTGTGTTTGGATTGTTACTTAATGGAGATGTGCTTCCATAGTGAGAGCCTAGGCAATTAACACAAATGATAAAATGCTTTTCGGG
>JANMMV010000055.1:0-7456 GCA_031373565.1 Saprospiraceae bacterium | reverse complement strand
TGAATTAATGTATGCCACGAAAAACATTATCGAAAACGCAGTAAAGTCAAAGGATCACACCACTTTGGTAGCTGCAGTTAAAGCAGGTGATCTCGTTGAGACACTGCAAGGAAAAGGACCATTTACAGTATTTGCTCCCACAAACGATGCATTCGAAAATCTCCCCCAAGGTACGGTAGAAACATTGCTAAAACCAGCCAACAAATCTAAACTACAAGGTGTACTTACTTACCACGTGATCGCTGGCAAGTATGGCTTCAAGGAATTAAGCGCATCTATCAAGAAGGGTAACGGCGTAGCCAAAATGGCAACGGTGGCCGGTGGCTCTTTATCCTTTAAAATGAATGGTGCTAACAACATTATTGTGATGGATGAGTCGGGTAGGAGTGCAAACATTACTACCTACGATGTCAATCAATCTAATGGTGTGATCAATGTAGTCGATAATGTTCTGTTGCCGATGTAATTAAATTTTAAAGTTTGTTTTGTTTGCGGTTAAGGGATTAATCGCTAATAAGCCTAGACCAATGTCTGGGCTTTTTTTTGTTAATATGAGATATAAAGTACGGTTGAAACTATAGGTCAAACATTTAGGCACAATATTACCTATTCGCCCTTAATTTTCCCTATCTTAGCATCTTATTTTACACATTGATATGATCGATAATATTACAACCATCGCCAAGAAACTATTTGGCACACGTGCAGCTGGCTTTTATCTTTTGTCATTTGCGATTGCGATAGGTGTAGCCACATTTGTTGAGAATGATTTTGTTGTGTTATATAGGGCATACATACACTATACTTATACTAAGATGATAACGAAATAATTGAAAATGACCTATTTTGAGTAGAGGAAGTGAATTTCTAATTTTAACCTTTATTTCAAATAAATGCATTTAAGTTTGTAATCTACTAATAAGTTTCGTAGAGCAACGTGATTTAATTCATAAATAAAGGGAAGCTGGTCTACCATAACAATTTTCTTATTTGTTAGTATGGCTCTAACGATTACAAGCAATTCTTCTTGTATGGGATTAAGATTATTCCCATTTTCGCCAATTTTATCGAAAAGGCTCAATACCAAAGATTTATCTAGATCAAACCTGTTCTGAACATCGAACAATACTTCTTGACACCTTTCAATTTTTTCTGTGTTTCTAGAGTATGAAATAGACTCAAATACTGTTGATCCTATAAGTGGAAGTTGAGGACTAATGACTACTATTTTCTTACGTATTGATTTAGAAGAATACTCACTTAAGATATTGCCATTTATTTTGATCATTCCAGAATAAGCATTAGAAATACAAAGTATTACCTTGATAAATTCGATGGTTTTAACAGTCACCGGTAGGATTAATTCAATTGACTCATTTTTTAGCTTGAAATTGATTGGTTCTGAGTTATTAATTTTAAGATTTATAGCTTCAATTTTTACTATTTCACCTTCCAATTTATTTCCATCATTATTATTCGTATGCGGCATATTTAAGATTTGGTTGATCTTTGTTAAGGATATTAAACCTAATCTGTAGATCGTTTCAACTCGATAAAGCCTTGTAAGGATAGGAAGTATGGTGATATATAATAAAATAAAGCTAATTAATGCACCTGGCGTTTTATGGATGGATTTAGTTAAATGAAATGTATAAAAAACGATAACCAGCACACCGAATTGCAAAAAGTAGATGAGCCCTTTTATTACAATGTCCCAAAAATTTACTTTGACACCATGCTTAAGAATATTTTTTGTTTTTAATTCAAATTTATTAATTTCAGTGATCTCCTTATTAAAAGCCTTGATAGATAATATGGCATTAAAAGACCTATTAACAAAACTAAGTTGACCGCTTGTCGCATTACGCTTTTCAATAGAATAAAATGCAATCTTTTTATTGATTAGATATAATAAAAAATAGAGTAAGATAGACGAAATTACTACAATAGTACCACCTGTAGCATCAAGATTAAATAGCCACACAAAAGAGAATATGCCAATAAATACATCGATTAGCGTAGAAATGGTTCCTGAAACAAATAGATTTTTTACACTATTGATGTCTCCTGAATATCTTAGCAGATATTTGCTCGTACCAAATTCTTGATAAACTTTAAAATCTATCTTCATTTGATGATTGAAAAGTATGTCTTTTATATATTTTACGAAACATTCACTATGCCACCTTAACTTATAATTATACCAAACAAAAAATATAAAACGTAAGCAAATTAATATAGTAAAAAAAAACAAGAAACTAGGTACACTTGATAAAAAATCATCGGGGAAGATACTAAAAAACTGAGATCTTCTGCTAGAATATCCAAATTCCAAGTCGTAAAACTTTCCAACACTGACTGGAATTATGATCGAAAGCAAATTGGAAATCAATCCAAGGATAAATACAATCGCCAACGAAAATTTATTTTGACTAAGATATGACTTTAGAAAGAAGAATTTGTTGGTTTGATCCAATGTGTTGCAGTTTATTTTTAGTCTGAAATATGAATTTTCAAGGGGGTAGAAGCAGATTTATGAGCATAGTACATCCCAGTTGTAGTTTTATCGATGGCTATATTTCCGACCTTATCGATGCCAATCATTCCACCTCTGCCTCCTAGTACTTTTATCTCTTCAAATAAGACGCTATGCATAGCTTTATCCAAAGTAAGGCCTTTGTACAAAATGAGTGACGAAACCTGATGAGCTGCAGATGTTTTAATGAAATACTCGCCTAGGCCAGTACATGAGATACCGCAAGTTTTATTATTTGCATATGTCCCTGCCCCAATAAGGGCAGAATCACCAATTCTACCATATTTTTTATAGTTTAATCCACCTGTTGAAGTACCCGCAGCTATATTACCACTTTTATCAAAAGCCACTGCACCAACAGTGCCCATTTTTTCATCATGATCTAAACCTGCTTTATCATTTTTCTTAGCTTTAAGATACTTCTTATAACGAAGTTCAGTTTTAAAATATTCTTCACTTTCTAATGGCAAATTGTATTTTTTTGCAAATTCTAAAGCCCCTTCATGATTAAGTAAAATATAATCCGACTGGTCCATTATTACCCTCGAAAGTGAAATCGGGTTCTTCACCAATTGAACACCAGCCACAGCTCCAGCGTCTAGTGTTTTACCATCCATAATGGACGCGTCCATTTCAACGATACCCGCAGAATTAAAGACGGAACCTCTACCAGCATTAAACAAAGGGCAATCTTCAAGTAATTTAATGGCTATTTCCACCGCTTCTATTGAAGTGCCGCCTTTCTCAAGATGACTATAGCCTGCTTCAACCGCTTCCTTTAATGCACTCTCGTATGCTACATTTTCTGACGAAGTTTGATTTTCCTTTTTAAAATTTCCAGCGCCGCCGTGGATTACAATTGCTATATTCTTAGTATTTACATCCATAAATGCTACCTTTTTTGTACAATTTGACGTTAGCAGAAGTGTCCACAAACATAGTATAATATATTTCATTTGTTGAATATGCTTGGATTTGCTTAGTTTACTTGTAAATAGAATAGGTGTCCTAAAAACTACAGCCTAGTTTGGATTTAGCTAAGCCAAAGGTACAATAAATTATGAAAATGAAAGTGAAATAGACTATCTATACTCTAATTACTGGGCATTAAATATAACATGCAAATTTAATGAAGTTATTTTTTCGTCAGTTCATGTGTATTTGCACATAATTATTTTTTAGTATATGTTCATCCATCTCTTCTAATTGTAATAAATTAAAAACAGGGAGGTTTGTTCTTGCTTCAACTTCCTTTACTAATAGAGGACTGGCTGTAAAAACACCACATAATGCAAAAGGCATTAGTCCAAGGTCGGTAAGTTTTTTAACACCATACAATGCACTCAAACTATCAACCGATGAAAATATTACATGGTCGATAGTATCCTTAAAAGCAGCATGATTTAATAGCATTTCTGTTTCTCTTTGTAAAATGCCATCCGCGATTTCGATCACAATGTAATCAGGGTTTGAACTATTTACTTCTTTCAACAGGTATTGGTATAAATTCAAGAGGTCGTCTAATTCCAGCATGTAAGTTGAAGGAAAGCCAGCATGCCCAAAATCAATAGCAACACTTGCACCACAGTCTTTGACAAAATGGCTATCTCTTGTATAATGGGTGCCTGTAAGTTTTATATAAGCTGCGGTCAAATTATTCTTCGACAGGGCCCTACATAGATAGGCCGCAGTGGTTGTTTTGCCAGAATCCATACTTGAACCCAAAGACAAGATTACCTTGTTTTGTGTTGACTTTAATGCTGGCATAAATGGAACTTGCTCTTTATTATGATATTTTGTATTGATGATTTGTCCAGCATCATCGACTCCATATCCAATTAATCGCACCCGCGTAGTTCCGATATCTTTAAAGTTATAGTGCATTGACACCATCACACCCACTACACCTCCTTTGCCCAAAATATCCATTTCCAATGTAGGTTCATCAGGCACATACCCCTCAAACTGTTCGGTTGCATATCGATTCCCAAACACACCCATAAACCTATCTCCTTCAAAAAGATAAATATTATGTCCCGTCACACTTTGAATACTATCATGTTTTCCTATGCTTAACACTTCAAAAACAGCTACATCGCCAGCATGAGGGACATAAGTATTATTCATTGAGCCATCTATTTTAGAAACACTGATTCCTTTGCAAGTTATACTACTCTTCATTTTTTATAATTTAAATGATACTAATTATTTATTTATTCAATTGTTTCAGCGTCTTGCTGTTGATCTTTGTCTGATTTAGCTTTCTTTTTTGTCTTAATAGTATAGTTAAAAGCCAGATTTATAGCGCCATAACTATTATAGGGGTACTTAATTACAGTACGACTTTTATTATAAATATTAATATCACTATTTTTAAAAATACCAGCATTAAATTCTTCATTCCAAAAGTAGGATAATACAATTGAAAGCTGACGATGTGGACGTAATTTAAATCCTGTATACCATCGCCATCGATGTATGTCATTAGGCGATTTTTTTGCGATCAAATTACGCTCATCGTCATAGTAGTCAATATATTTTCCATTACCATAATAATATATTTTTATTTTTGAATACGGTCTTATTTTCCATTTAGTAAAACTTTTACGATATGTCATTTCAAAACTATATATCCACCGATACTGGAATTTATTAAATTTTGGAATATAAAACTCTGCCCCAATTTCATGAGTAATGTCTACCTTTTTGTACCGAGTATTGAGTGCATATTCGACATTAGATCGAAAGTAATTGGAAAAATTGCTATCATCACGCTCTTGTATCGTTATCCAATCAAAACCTACACCTACTTTACTTTTTTTTGCAATATCTCTAGTAATATTAAGTCCCACATCGTGGTAAGTAAAATGAAAATCTTTCATCTCTCCGATGCCTGTGTAAGAAGTTGTTATATCTGTCTTCTTATTTAATTTATACTTGAATCCATAGGTATGAAATATCTTGTGTTGATCGGTCAAATCTTGACAAAAAACTGAATTGCAAACAGAAAAAATGAAGAATAGGATGGAAATATTTTTTATCATTGCTTTGTCCAATTTAGAGTCCAATTGTTTTGACTATTTTCGACAGCACCAATGTATGTCGCCGGTTCAAACATATCATCAATTTGTTTTGGGTCAAACGCCATACTTGTCGTACTTCCAATATATCCTTGCATAGGAATTGGCACATAAGTATTTTTGAATTCAGGATCAGCGAGAATGCCTGCCACAGAAGTTACATTTTCAAAATAGTTGACTAAATTATCAAATAGCAAACTGTGCTTAACAAATAATTTCCTAGCAATAATTTCATTAAATGAATTATCTGCTCTTATGGCTCTATCTGATTTTTGAATGATCATGTTATAAATCATTCCATGTGTTCCTTCTCCCAGCCTCAACCCTCTTGAAACTATGTTTTTACTGCCGATAAGACTTATATTCGAAAGTCTAGGAGAAGAGCTGGGTAGATTTCCTACGGTGCTACTAGCACCAACCAACAATGTCACTGTATCGGTCATTGGTGCTGAAAAATTTGCTACAATAAATTGCCCATTACCGTTCCACCCATTGTCCCAGCGTATTCCGATCCCCTTTGTTTGTGTGGACATTATATGTGATACATTAACAGTTCCGCCCCTGATCCTAATTCCATTGCCATTACTAAAATAAGTTTGAATATGGTCAATTTGTGTCTTGCTTCCTAACCCATTTAAATTTAATGCTCCTTCAGTGATTCCGATTTTTTCACCTGCATATTCAACACGCGCATATGATAAAACGCCTGAATTGTCCTCGTTCTCTTCACTTTCTAAACGTCCATATTTTCCAATTTCTAACGTGAGACTTGATGACCGTTCATTGATAATAGCCTGACCATTGATATGGATTCCACCCCAATCGCCGTACGTTGCCGATGCATTGATATCATTTAATGAAGTAAATATTATAGGTGCTTGGCTTGTACCTTGTGCGTTTATTTTGCCGCCACGATCTATCAAAAGATATGACATGGCGTTTGGCTTCGCATAAATAATTGTACCTGCTTCAATTGATAAAATACCCTGATTATTCACAACCAATTTGCCGTCAATTAGATACCTGTTTTTGTTCGATAAACGCAAACTATCATTAATAATACCTTGAATTAAATGAACTTCCTTGTCGAATACGGTGACTTTTTCGATGGAATATAAGGGCTCTGGAGTAATGATTGGTAGATCTTTTCCACATGACATATGAATCAATATTAGTCCAAAGAATAAAACACGAGTATATAGTTGATTAATTTTCATTATTTATCTAATTAAAGTAATATTGCCTTTAAAAATCTTCGTTTCGTTTTTGTAATTAACTACTTCCAAAATATAAATAAATACATTTGCATTTAATAATTGACCATTTACCTTTCCATCCCATCCTTCTTGTTCGATATTAGGTCTAATATTATTTTTTGAATACAATTTGTTGCCCCACCTATCATAAACAGTAAATGACTTAATTTCCTTATAACCATCGCTAAATCTAAAATATAAGTAGTCGTTTACTCCATCATTATTTGGAGAAAAAATATTCGGAAAATCAAAAGATTCATTAATATTGTTGTCTAATCCCTTACATACGCAATTCACATCAACGGTATCATTGATCGTCAAAGGATTATTGTCATTGCAAGAAGTACCGATATATAGGTTTAAGCTTGGACAGTACGTTGGATCAGGAACTCCCTTACAGACACAATCTACATCAACAGTATCATTGGTCGTCAAAGGATTATTGTCATTGCAAGCGGTACCAATGTAAAGGTTCAAGCTTGGACAATAGGTTGGGTCAGGAACTCCTTTGCATACGCAGTTGACATCTACCGTGTCATTGACTGTCAATGGATTATTATCATTGCATGCACTTCCAATAAACA
>JANMMV010000364.1:0-16094 GCA_031373565.1 Saprospiraceae bacterium | reverse complement strand
AAAGTCAAATTCTCTACGTTTTGTACTGTGATAAAAACTGACAATATTTACCAGACCGAAATAAAAGAGATAAACTAATCTACCTAGTCCCTTATGGGATTTTTCTTCAACATCTAGCAATTTGCAAAACTTATCAAACCTAACATCTGTAAAACCCTCACCATTGTCAATAATTTCTATCTCTAGACTATCTGGTTTGTTTAATGCGTCGAGTTTAATTTTAACATCTATCTCATTAGCTCCAGCATCAAGTGCATTGGCAATTGCCTCACTGTACACCATTTCTAGTGATGAGTTACCAAAAAACATCTTTACTGCCTGACCTATTTTTATTTTCATTCCAATACTTTTTTTTCGGTTTTCAATGTCTTCTCTTCTAGAGAGAATTTATGCCTTAACTCTGTTAATTGCCTTAATGGTATAAATTCATATAAAGAATCAACTATCTTCATATCATATCAGTTGAATATCTTGGATTTCTTGGTATAGGCATAAAAGTATTAATATCAAACGATCCTTTATCTGTGCCAATGATATCTTTTACCAACATTCTTCTTACTTCCAAAACATCTTGAAAAGTATCAAACCATATGGACCAAAAACCAGTTTCCGTCACTATAGTTTCCAAAAGGATTACAAAATTTGTCATTCTAGAATACGCCCATTCATCAAATTCTTTTCTCCATATTCTGGCATGCAATATTGCTTCATTCCTATATTTCCACCTTAGATCTGTCGCTTTTTGTACTTCGCTCGATGTGTCTCTATCCAATGCACATAAATCTATAGCACTATTTGACTTTAAGATATCACATCCCACACTTCGAGACCTGACAAAAGCCGCATTCGTATTATTAATAGTGGTATTTGATTCATAATATTCAAAGGCAAGGTGTGTGTTATGATATTGTGGAAGGTAATGAGTCTCCGGTGGACATGGTTTATTACTTTTGGTCCTGTTACACGGTCCACAAGCCAGTAGCATGTTATCCCATGCTAGTGCTTCCGACAGACTAATATCTTGAGCTATCACATGTTCTACTTGGGGACTATCTTTAAGGGGCAGATTGCAATAGCAACAATAATATCCAATGCGCTCAATTAAGTCTGCACGCCATCTTGTATAATCAGTTACCGTTTTAACACTTCCATCAGCGAGCAACGGAATTCCACCCTTATTAATCGGCCTCATAAGCTATAAGTTATTTTTCAATCTTTGTAAACTTAAAAAAGCCCTCACCGCAGGATCACTTATTTCATGTTCAAGAGTGTTTAATTTATCTTTCGTGGTTTCGTTAGAACTTTCATTTTCTAGAGTTGTAAGATATTCTGCTGAGATGGATTCCATTCTCTGATTTTCCAAGCCATACTCTTTATTCAGCCCCATGACACTAGTAGATACTTCATTGATCGTAAGTTGATCAGGATTCACATCAGTCCATCTATCTAGATTAATCAGTTCTTCTGCTTTTAAGGACTGAACTATAAATGGAGAATGCGTAGTGGCAACAAACTGTAAATTAGGGAAGGCTATTTTTAAATCATTTACGACTCTTTGTTGCCATCTAGGGTGAAGATGCATATCTATTTCATCGATCAACACAACGCCATGGCTCCCTTTGACAGCATTTGCCCCTAGATGTCCATTAAGTACGACGCATCGGTAAGCAATCTCAGCCACCATCGATGCTACTGTTCTTAACCCATCACTCAAATAAAATAATGGAATAAATTTCTCTTCACCCAGATCGTTTGTGTAGACACCACCTAGATCATCTGAATCTTCATCCCATTCTGTCGGTTTCCAATTTGGAATACATAAATCGATAGCTTCTAGTACCGCGTCAAACAAAACGGACTCATCCTTTTGTTTTAATTTTTTCCAGTAACTGGTTTTGATCCACTCCATAGGAGATTTCTTGTCAGATCTTTCATCGAGACATCTCGCATATCCATCTTGCAGTCTAGAACCTTTTTTCTTCAACTTATAGGTTTGCTTAGATTCAGCCCATAACCTAGCAGTGCCAAAATAGCAAAGAATAGGTAGACCAACAGCTTCTGTAAAATCAATATTGATCATATCATTATAATCTTTGGCAATAGTAATGATTTGCGCGGCATCTTTAGTATCTGTTCTGCCATTGACAGTGGATAAAGTCCTCTTCCAGGTCAATGGCAATTCCGCAATACTACCTTTGGCTTCAAAATAGCAATTTCGCTGTGGAACAAATCGATTACCCAAATCAATTCTACGTACGTCCTCCTTTTTAATGTGACACTTTTCTGATTCATCGATACCTAGTAAAAAAGCCCCTGCCGCCAGTTTCAATCCTTGAAGAACAGTTGATTTACCTTTACCGTTTTCTCCAATAATTACAGTGAAATTGGTCGGAAAATTAAAAGTTGCTTGCTCAAAATTCCTAAAGTTACCTAGAACTAAATTATCAATTTTCATATCACTAATTTAAAATATTGTTCTCCATTTCCAATGTCTTTTCTTCTAATGCCTGAATATCTGCTTTAATATCCGCCAAAGGTCTCAAAGGCTTAAATTCATAAAAGTATTTCGTAAAGTTGACTTCATATCCGATTTTTGTTTTACTGTGATCTATCCAGGCTTCAGGCAGATGTGGTTTCACTTCCTGGTCAAAATATGCTTCTATGGTTTGTGGGACTAATTGACCATGCCTATTTTTTATTAGAAAAGGAATATTCTCATAATCCCTCAGAGATGTATCTGGTTTATATTTCCCAGCTTTATCTTTTACCTTTTCGCCATTTTCTATTTGTGGTTGTTCAACAGTGATACGCCAATAAGCAAAAAAATCATTGGGATATATTTTTACAAACTCGTTCTCTTCAAAGTTACCATATAGCTGAGTGATAAAGCCGATGCCATACTCATTGCCATTTTCAGCAATTTTTTTACGTTTATTACCTAGACTTCGGTCCATCTTTTGCCAAAATCTATTGTATGGAATCTTACCTGTCTTATTGAGTTCTTCATCTTTACTACCTGTGGCGTTGATCAATTGAACTTTTCCTTTACGCTCTTTGCTTTTGTGATTGGTTACGACCCAGATATAGGTACTGATACCAGTGTTGTAAAACAATTGGTCAGGCAATGCAATCACAGCCTCCAGCCAATCATTTTCAATAATCCATTTTCTAATATTACTTTCCCCACTTTCTGCAGCACCAGTAAACAGTGGTGATCCGTTAAAAACGATACCGATTCTGGTACCTTCACCTTTCATCTTGGACATCATGTGTTGTAAAAACAACAATGATCCATCATTTATCCTAGGTAAACCTGCACCAAAACGGCCACTCATCCCTTTGCTATTGGCTTCAGCGGTGATGATCTTTTCTGCTTTTTTCCAGTCTACACCAAATGGCGGATTAGAAAGCATGTAGTCAAATTTATCATCTTCGAGCCCATCTATAGTAAAGGTATTCCCAAACTTGATATTACTCGGATTCTGGCCTTTGATCAGCATATCAGATT
Source organism: Saprospiraceae bacterium (assembly GCA_031373565.1). Lineage (GTDB taxonomy): Bacteria > Bacteroidota > Bacteroidia > Chitinophagales > Saprospiraceae > OLB9. The sequence goes on along the minus strand of JANMMV010000364.1, from coordinate 12,586 downwards.
TACAGATGGCATAGGATTCTGGATTGATTTCCTGTCCAAATACTTTGAGTTCAGCCTTTGGATTCAACTCCTTAACATATTGTTCGCCGATAGATAACATTCCACCAGTACCACATGCAGGATCATAAAGCGTTTTTACTATGCCTTCTTGAGTTAGAATGTCCTTATCTTCGATAAACAACACATTTACCATCAATCGTATGACTTCTCTAGGTGTAAAGTGCTCTCCTGCTGTTTCGTTAGATTGTTCAGCAAATCTCCTTATCAAATCTTCAAACACATAGCCCATTTCCATTGACTCCATATCCTTCAGATCAATACCTTGAAACGATTTCACAACTCTAAACAATATATCAGCGTGGGGGCCGTCCATTCTGTCTATCTGATCATCAAAATTAAAGTACTCAATAATCTCACGTGCGCTTGTAGAATAGCCATTGATATAATTTCTCAGATTGACGGCTATATTATCAGAATCACCAATAAGCTTATCAAAATTATACGGACTTTTGTTGTGAAAATTATACCCAGCTATTTTATTAAGTGCAATATCCTTAGCACTTTCTTTGAGTGATTCGACCTTCGGAAGGTATTGTAATACCTTATCTTTGGTACTTTCTAGTACGCAATCCAATCGCCTCAATACAGTCAAAGGAAGAATCACCTTTCCATAGTCTGATTGTCTGTAGTCACCACGGAGTAAATCAGCCACCCTCCAAATCAAATCAGCCTTCTCTTTAAAATTGTTCATTTCACTACTTTTCCTTGATTTTAATAGTTTCAAACCTTAACAATAGCCTACGATCATGCATTGCCGGGGTAATCAATGTCACAAATATATTATAATAAATATGTTATCTTTGCTTCTAGGATTAATTTTAATAATTTCAGATGCTCAAATATAATTTTGCCCTATTAATGAGCAGCGTTCCCTTGTTTGCGATGGCACAGAGCGAAATATCCATTGATTGCATGTCTGCATAAACAGGATCGACCAAAGTTGACTACGATCCATTCTATTCGGAGAACCATTGGTATTTATAGTGCCACATCTTTTTACAATGATCATTAGCTCAGCAGACAAAAACGTCAATTTATCATAAATTATGCCTTCTTTGGTGTAGATTTGATCATTATGGTGTACAGCTTTTTAGAACTATATTATTGATTTTGATAAAATATTGACATTTGACAAAATGTAAACTTTTTTTCCCACATATCAATTAAATACCTTATCTTTGTAATGTGAAAAAGTTTTTATCCATATTATCACTTGTCGTTTTTCTCCTTGGCACTACGCCATTAGTGGAAGTGCTGAAGTTCCCGTTGCTGATACAGCATTTTGGAGAACATCAAAAAGAGGATAAAGAATTAGGCTTTTTCGAGTTCCTAGCTATGCATTATCTCAATGGTGATCCGATTGATGATGATTATGAGCAGGACATGAAACTACCCTTCAAAACCATAAGTACTGAGCATTCTATCATTGCCTTGACCTTTGGCAACGGAAACCAGTCAACTTTTCAATTTTTGGCACTTCCTGTTGAAGTGCATAGTCAATCTTTTCAGGAAGAATCACTTCTGCCTTCTCAGTACCTAGATGCTATTTGGCAACCGCCCAGGCTTTCATAACTTATTTATTTATAAACTGACTATGGATTAGCAACATCTATAGCCCATCAACGGCATGTATTATATTGTACATTCCCTTTTTAACATTAATAAAATATAAGTAATGAAATTGAATTTATTCTTACCAATGATGGTAATGGTGCTCTTAAACGCATGCACAAATATACCTACTACAGATCACGCGAGTGTAGCTATTTGTAGTACCACGCCTACGTATACAAATGATGTAGCATCTATTATCAATGGCAGTTGTGCCTTTTCAGGCTGTCATAATAACAATTCAAATAGTGCGGGAATCTCATTAGAAGGATACTCTAATGCTAGTACCGAGTTTAGAAATAACTCAAAAAATTTAGCTTCGGTTCATCATGATTCCAATGTCAAAAGCATGCCCAGAGGTGCTGCGAAATTATCTGATGCTGCGATAAATAAGTTAGATTGCTGGGTAAAGAACAATTGCCCTCAATAGGATTTAGTATTTTATTTAAAAGAATGTAGGACTGTAGCTCTTAACTAAGGGGGCTATAGGTTTGCTTTATTTTCATTTTAAAAAATAATTAACATGCTAAATTCAATTATTGCGTTCTCAATAAAAAATAAGCTTATTGTGGGGCTAATGACGATAGCCTTGATTGCTGTCGGAGCCTACGAAGCTACCAAATTGCCGATCGATGCTGTGCCAGATATTACAAACAATCAGGTACTTGTCATCACCCAAGCACCATCTTTTGGCGCAACGGACATCGAACGATTGGTTACTTTTCCCATCGAACAGGCCAATTCTAATATCTCAGGTCTGAAAGAGATAAGAAGTTTTTCTAGATTTGGATTATCGCTCGTCACGATGGTTTTTGATGATGATATTGATGTTTACTGGGCTAGGCAACAAGTAGCAGAGCGGCTTCAACAAGTTCAATCTCAAATACCACCTCACATTGGAACTCCCGAATTGGGTCCTGTGGCGACAGGCTTGGGAGAGATTTATCAATATGTCGTCAAGCCTAAGAAAGGTTTCGAGTCAAAATATGATGCAACTTCATTGCGCACTATTCAGGACTGGGTGGTCAGACGTCAATTGCTAGGTGTCAAAGGCATTGCTGAGGTATCATCCTTCGGCGGCAAGCTCAAACAATATCAAGTTGTAGTTGATCCTAACAAACTAAATGCCCACCGCATCACCATTTATGATGTATTCAACGCATTAGAAGCCAACAACCAAAATACGGGCGGAGGCTACATCGAGAAGAATGCTACGGCGTTGTATGTGCGAACAGAGGGATTGATAGGCACAAAAGAGGATATTGAAAAAGTCCATATCAAGTCTGTGTCAGGTACACCTTTGCTCATTCGTGACATAGGTGAAGTGATGGAGGGAAGCGCGACGAGATATGGGGCTGTCACTTACAATGATCAAGGCGAAGTGGCCGGCGCTGTTGTCATGATGCTCAAAGGCGCCAATAGTAGTGAAGTCATCAAAGACGTAAAAGCACGTATAGAACAAATCAAAAAGACCCTGCCAGAAGGTGTAGAGATAGAGCCATTCTTGGATAGAACAAAAATGGTCAACAATGCTATCTCCACCGTCGAGACCAATCTGATGGAGGGTGCGTTGATTGTTATTTTTGTACTTGTCTTATTTTTGGGAAATTTGAGAGCAGGATTGCTAGTTGCTTCAGTCATACCATTGGCAATGCTATTTGCCATCATTATGATGAATTTATTCGGTGTAAGTGGTAACCTCATGAGTCTTGGAGCGTTGGATTTTGGATTGATTGTAGACGGCGCAGTGATCATCGTTGAGGCCGTGATGCATCAATTGGGACATAGCAAGCACTACCAAGGGATCCAAAAATTGACTGCACACCAGATGGATACCGAAGTGAAGCATTCTGCTAGCAAAATGATGAATAGTGCCGTTTTCGGACAGGTTATTATCCTGATCGTGTATCTTCCTATTTTCACATTAGAAGGCATTGAAGGCAAGATGTTCATGCCTATGGCGCAGACAGTAGCCTTTGCTTTATTGGGCGCATTTATCTTATCATTGACTTACATCCCTATGATGAGCACCCTTGTTTTGAGTAAAACCTTGAAGCACGAACTGAACTGGTCTGATAGAATAATGATCAAATTAGAAATCTATTTTCAAGGCATGCTTGATTATTTTATCCAGATACCGAGGCTTACGATTTCTATGGTTGTCGCTTTGTTTTTTATTGCTGTGTGGGTCATGTCGAGAATGGGTGGAGAGTTTATCCCTGCACTTGAAGAAGGAGATTTTGCTGTTGATACACGAGTATTAACGGGTAGTAATTTGAATACGACAGTAGAGTTTACACAAAAGGCTGCCAATATCCTTCTGACGAGGTTTCCCGAAGTTGAAAAAGTAGTGACTAAAATCGGGAGCGGCGAAGTACCCACAGATCCTATGCCAATGGAAGCGAGTGATATGATGGTCATCATGAAGGATAAAAAAGAGTGGAAGACGGCGAAGACCTTTGATGAGATGGCCGAAAAGATGGGTAAGGAACTAGAAGATGTGCCCGGTATTACAGCTGGTTTTCAGTATCCTGTTCAAATGCGGTTTAATGAACTCATGACGGGTGCTAGACAAGATGTAGTTTGTAAAATTTTTGGTGAAAATCTTGATACGCTGGCCCATTATGCAAATCATGTTGGACAATTGGTCAATAAAGTAGAAGGTGCTCAAAATCTATATGTCGAAGCCGTCACTGGTGTCCCACAAGTCATCATCACGTATGACAGAAATGCGCTAGCACAATATGACGTAAGTGTGGCTGATGTCAACAAAGCAGTAAATATGGCTTTTGCAGGACAAAGTACGGGAATGATTTTTGAAGGCGAAAAGAGATTTGATCTCGTGGTAAGATTAAAGTCGGAAGCTCGTCAAAGCCTTGAAGACGCGCAGCAACTACTCATTCCTACAGGTAATGGCATACAGGTGCCGCTTTCAAAATTAGCAAATGTATCTATTAAAGATGGACCTAATCAGATCCAACGTGAGGATGCAAAGCGACGAATTGTAGTAGGATTTAATGTAAGGAATAGAGACGTTCAAAGCATCGTACATGAGTTGCAAGATAAGATCAATCGCGATGTAAAGTTCCCTACGGGATACTACATTACTTATGGAGGCGCATTTGAAAATCTCAATCAAGCCAAAAGTCGATTAATGATCGCCGTTCCGATATCATTGGTGATGATATTTATTCTATTGTTTTTTGCATTCAACTCATTGCGTCAAGGATTACTGATATACTCCGCTATTCCGCTTTCGGCCATTGGCGGCATTTTCTTTCTTGCCATGAGAGATATGCCTTTTAGTATCAGTGCTGGCGTCGGTTTTATCGCACTATTTGGTGTGGCAGTGCTCAATGGTATTGTGTTGATCGCTGAGTTTAACAGGCTCCGAGACGAAGGGTGGAAAGATCTCAGAAAAATAGTATTGATGGGAACTAAAGTCCGACTAAGACCAGTATTGATGACCGCCTTTGTGGCATCATTAGGATTTTTGCCTATGGCGTTGAGTAATGGTGCAGGAGCTGAGGTGCAAAGGCCATTGGCAACAGTGGTTATCGGCGGGCTATTGGTGGCGACTTTTTTGACCTTGATCGTTTTGCCTATCCTATATATACTTTTTGAAAACAAGGGCATAGAAAAGGAAGATTTGACAGAATTGCCTTACCACGAAAAAGAATAAAGTGCATCACATCAATTATAAAAACACAAATATGAAATATCAGTTAAAATATATTTTTTTCATCCACTTGTTCATATTATCTGGGGGAATGGTTGCGCAGGATATCATTAGTCTCGATAAAGCGATAGAAATTGCAATGGACAATAATGCAAAACTGCGATCAGAGGGCATGATGGTGAAATATCATACAATGCTGGTGAATACAGCTTACAATTACGATCCTACACAAATCAATGCTGAATTGGGTCAGTTCAATAGTTCGTTTTTTGACACGGGTTTTGGGATATCGCAATCTTTTAATCTACCGCAGGTATATCGTCGTCGCGCTGAAGCAAATAAACAAAATGCAAAAACATCAGCCTACAATCTTAGTATGAGTGAAGCAGAAATTCGACAGCAATTGGACGAGTTATTTATGGAGTACAATTATCTGTCAGCCAAAGAAAAATTGTTGACTCATCAAGATAGTTTGTTTACTTCATTTGTTGAAAAATCCAATTTTCGATACCAAAATGGAGAAACGGATGCGCTCGAAAAAGCCACTGCTGAACAACAAAAAATCACTATTCAAAATCAGCTTTCATCGGTCAGAAAAATGAAAGAATACCTTGGTTTGGAGGTGGACTGGTTGCTCAATGATGGTAAAAGATACAAGCCGGAAACAAATGTATTCTCTATCTTGAAATATGGCATTTTTTATGATAGCCTTTCGGTACAAAAACATCCAGCTATTCAAATGGCGCAACAAGAAATATTGGCTGCGAGATCCATTACGCACGCTGAAAGAGCGGCTTTATTGCCGTCAGTATCAGCAGGATATAGAAATGTGAGTATCAGGGGAACGGGTGCAGATAATATCCAATATCAAGGTGCCGATAGATTTAATAGTTTTCAGGTGGGTGTTGGCATACCTATATTTAAGAAAGGTATCAAATCGTCTATTCAATCAGCACAAGTGATGGAAGATGTTAAGGCTTTAGCATATGCATCAAAAAAGGACGAAATTATCTCAAAGATTACGCAAAAGTACCTTCTATATAACGAGGCCAACTTACAATTGCTTCAATATGAAAATAAGGCCTTGCCCAATTTACGACTCATTCGCACCGTTTCTGAGAAACAATTTGCAAACGGTCAAATCAACTATTTAGATTTTGTGATGCTAACTAATCAAGCTATTGCAATAGAATCTGAGTATCTAGCATTGAAGCGCAACTTGAATTCCTATATCATAGAGTTGCATTATCTGACCACCAATTATTAATTTATCAAAGTACAATCATATGAATATCAATAATTATATATTTTCAAAAGCGGTTTTTTTAGTTGCAATTTTTCACTTTCACAGTTGCAAAGAGAGTTCTGTTGCTCCTGTGGAAGAATCACAAGCTGGTACAAGCATGGAATCTATCGTTCAACTTACGGATGCGCAATTCAAAAATGCAGGCTTGCGAGTAGCCATTCCGGAAAAAAGAAAGGTGGGCCACGTGATTCAGCTCAATGGAAAGATCGAAGTTATGCCAGAAAATACGATAACGATCAGCAGTCCTATGGCAGGCTTTGTTCGTCAGATCAAGTGGATGCCCGGTATGTTAGTAACCAAAGGTCAGACCTTAGTTCGACTCGAAGAGAAAGAATATATCCAACTACAACAAAACTATTTGTCAGCAAAAAATGCATTATCATTTGCTAAACTAGACTTTGAAAGGCAATCAGAGCTATCCAAAAATCAAGCTGTTAGTGATAAGGTTTTTCAATTGGCTGAAGAGAAAGTAAAGCAAAATCAGATTTCATTGCGGGCTTTACGGGAGCAATTAAAGCTGATACACATCAACCCCGAGACACTTTCGGCTGAAAATTTGACATCTCAAATAGTGATTTCAGCTCCCGTTTCGGGAACTATCACGGAGGTGAATGTCAATAGCGGCAAGTATGTACAAGCAGGCGATGCTATGATCAAGATGATTGATAATAATGGCTCCAGATTAGTATTGAAAGCCTTCGAAAAGGATTTGCCATATTTGAAAACGGGTCAGAATATAAGTGCTTATTCAAATACGCAATCCGACAAAATTAGGTCTGGAAAGGTGCAGTATATTGTCAAAAGTGTGGGAGACCAAGGATTTGCTCAAGTCATTTGTACACTAGATGGCGGTTCGTCTGAAATTTTACCAGGAACTTACATGAATGCGGATATTGAGTCGCAGAGTGTGGAAGTATGGACGGTACCTACTGAAGCACTTGTAACCTTTGAAGGCAAAGAATATGTTTTTATTGAAAAAGGGTCTAAATCATATCAGATGGTAGAAATAAAGCCAGGCCAAACAGAAAATGGTAGGCTGCAAGTGATCAATTATCAGGTCTTTGCGGATAAAAAAATTGTCACGAATGGAGCATATACGCTTCTTATGAAAATGAAAAACGTAGCCGAATAATTTTATTTAATCTTAAAAATTTAAAATATGAAAAATCAAAATATTCAAACGGAAGTGGATGCAAGTTACCTATATGGTTTATTAGCAGCCCATGAAGAAGATCCCAATGTAGCAGAAATATTTCAACAGATGAGTGATATCGAGAAGAGTCACGCCTTAGCTTTTCTGGCAAAAAATAACATCCCGATAGAACTATTTCCATTGCCATCTACACGTGCAAAAATTCTTGGGTTTATCGGTAAGGTGATGGGCTACGATTATATTCTGGGTGTACTGATGGACACAGAAAAAAGTTTATCATCGTCTATCATAAAAGCGAGAAGCCGACTCAAACCCGATACGTCATCTATCTCTGATACCGCACATGTAAAGATTCTAAAAAACATCCTTGATAATCAGACAAAGGTATCAGGAAGCAACCTAGCTAGATTTGAGAAAAGACATAGATCGGTGGGTGGTAATGCACTTCGCGCTGCCGTCTTAGGTGGTAATGATGGCTTAGTCTCTAATTTTAGTTTAGTGATGGGTATCGCTGGGGCTACTAGTGGGAACGATGAAGTACTATTAGCAGGATTGGCTGGATTGTTGGCAGGTGCATTGTCGATGGCTTTAGGTGAGTGGATTTCTGTTAAAAGTTCCCAAGAGCTGTACGAGAATCAAATGAATCTCGAGATGGAAGAACTCGAAGTAAATCCCGCTGGAGAAGAAAAAGAGATAGCGCTTATCTATATGTCAAAAGGAATTCCAGCATCTCAAGCACGGGAGATGGCTACTGAGATCATGAAAGACAAGACTAAAGCGCATGAGATCTTAGTCAAGGAGGAACTGGGTATCAATAGTGAAGAACTGAAAGGTTCAGCCATGGAGGCTGCGATCACGTCATTCTTATTATTTGCGATTGGAGCTATTATTCCTGTTTTTCCATTTTTCTTTTTGACAGGTTTTCAAGCCGTATTGTTGAGTACTGCTGTGAGTGCGATAGGCCTATTTATTATAGGCTCTGCAATCACGCTCTTTACTGGTAAAAGTGTTTGGTTTTCAGGAATGCGACAGGTAGTATTTGGATTGGCGGCAGCGGCTATTACTTACGGCATAGGTAGTTTTATCGGGGTTCAAGTGGCTGGTTGATTTCAATATATAATTCATCATTTTTTATTCATAATTCAAAAATATTTTATCATGAACGACGCACATTTGCATTTAATTTTTAACCATTTTCCTATTATTGTACCGATTATAGGAATGTTGATTTTGGTAGTTGGATTTTTTACATCGTCTGACGTAGTAAAAAGGACAGCATTAGGAGTTTTTATACTAGGAGCTATGCTCACCTTTCCTGCTATGTACACAGGTGAAGGGGCTGAGGACATAGCTGAAAAATTGCCAGCTGTAACAGAGCAATTGATCCATGAGCATGAAGAGAAGGCGGAGATCTTAGCTATCGTCAATTATGCCTTGGGTCTAATATCACTATTGGGTTTTTGGGCCAGTTGGAAACGGAAATATTTTGCGAATTACATCGCTATCGCTGTATTATGTCTAGGTCTAGCAGGACTATATTTTGGTAAAATGACAGGCACATCTGGAGGTGAAATCAGACATACCGAGATAAGAGTCGGGTTTGACGCAGGACAAGATGTCGCTCCTGAAGGCAAAGTTTTGGAAGGTGATGATGACTGATATTATGAGGGTAAATATGGTTAAATGCTATATTTACCCTCATTTTTTAATATAGATCCTAACAAATACAATAGGTAGTCAGAAAAAATGTAAAACAAATTACCTTTTCATATATTTGCAACCAACAATCTTTTCAACTCAAGATATGGTAGATCTGAAGCCCTACTTTCCCACCTTTCAACAAAATCTCATCGACGCGATCGCCGAAAACGCTGAAGTGCGAAGTTTTAAAGAGGGGGAGACACTCATTCGTGCAGGCCAGTATGTGAGAAGCACAGTATTGGTCACTAAGGGCAAGATCAAGATATATCGCGAAGATGAAGATGATGGCTCAGAATTTTTTATGTATTATCTACATGCAGGGCAGGCATGTGCTATCAGTATGATCTGCGCAACAAAGCACGAAAAAAGCCAAATCACTGCCAAAGTAATCGAAGATGCCGAAGTTATCATGGTGCCGCTCCAACTAATGGACAAGTGGATGATGGAGTATCGTACTTGGTATGAGTTTGTAATAGATACATATCGGAAGCGGTTTGAAGAAGTACTCCTTGTTGTAGATAGTATCGCATTTAGAGATATGGATCAGCGACTCTTAAATTATCTGCGGAAACAACAACAATCATGTGGCTGCAATGAAGTCAATCTTTCGCACCAAGAAATTGCCAATGATCTTAATACAAGCAGAGAAGTCATCTCTCGACTACTCAAAAAGATGGAACAACGTCAATTGATCAAATTAAATCGAAATTTAATAGAGATCATCGGTTAATGTGATAAATGTTACAGACTTATCTTTCTAGATGTACCATCTTTGCATCATCAAACAATACAATAGATGGAAATTATAGGTTATTTAGCATCGATACTCATCGGAGTAGCCCTGGGATTGATAGGTGGTGGTGGGAGTATCTTGACCGTACCTGTACTAGTATATTTGCTAGGTGTGGATGCTGTAGCAGCCACTAGTTACTCTCTCTTCGTGGTTGGGATAACAAGCGCTGTAGGGAGTATTCAATATTTCAAAAATAATCTTGTCAATATCCGCACAGCTATTGTGTTTGGCATACCTTCGATCATAGCCGTTTTTCTGACGCGGGCTTATATCGTACCTGCGATACCTAAAGAAGTCTTTTCGGTCGGAGATTTCATCATGACCAAGAGCATTTTGATGATGTTGCTTTTTGCCATTTTGATGATTGCGGCTTCCTACTCAATGATAAAGAAAAGCACTAAACAAGAAGTCGAAACTGATGCTGTTCAAAAATTTAATTACCCATTGATCCTAATCGAAGGTGGCATAGTCGGAGTTCTCACAGGATTAGTTGGCGCAGGCGGTGGCTTCCTGATCATACCTGCATTAGTGATATTGAGCAAATTGCCGATGAAAGAAGCAGTTGGCACTTCTCTAGCCATAATAGCCGCCAAATCACTGATCGGGTTTATGGGAGAAAGTGCCGAGACAGTGATGAATTGGCCTATTATATTGACTGTGACGGGATTTGCCGTCGTAGGGATATTTGCAGGTACATACCTTTCCAAAAAGATAGATGGTGCTAAACTCAAGCCCGCTTTCGGTTGGTTTGTATTAGTGATGGGTTGTTATATTATTATCAAAGAATTGTTTTGGAAGTAAAATCTTGATCAAATGGATGTCTTATTATTTAGTGTAGAAAGTATAAAATGTGGTGGTTGTACCAAAACAATTGAAACCACGCTTAATCGCATCCTTGGTGTGATCAATGTGGAGATTGATATAGAAGAAAACAATATCAAGGTAACCCACAATGGGACAGTAAAAAAGAAAACGATTAGTAAAAAGCTTAATGTATTGGGTTACCCAGAGGCAGGGACTTTGGAAGGTTTGTCGCAAAAAATTGCATTTACAAAGTCTTTTGTTAGTTGTGCAATCGGTAAACTTAACTCGTAAGTGATTATAAAATGTAAGATATATTTTGTTTTAATACTGGCTTTTCTATCATTGGATCTGCATAGTCAACACCAGGAAATAAATGATGCTCCTACAACCTGGAAAGGTAATGAAGGCGATCAGAAAACAGGAAATTCAATTTTAACGGCTTTTAAAAATGGCCAAACAAAGGGGCATTTTCGACAATTCACTATGGTGACACATAATAAACGAGATTTGTCAGATTATTACGCCGTAGCGCTGGGAGGCGGTATTAAATACGAAACAGCTGCCTACAAAAATTTTAAGTTTTCAGTTAGCGGTTTTTACATCTATAACGCATCGTCATCTGATCTAGGTAGAAAAGATACCCTTGCAAATCAAAGCAATCGTTACGAAATAGGACTATTTGACATCGAAAATCCTGAAAACAAAACTAATATCAATCGATTAGAAGAATTATATCTAAAATACCAAACTTCACTTTGGGAAGCAACTATCGGAAAGCAATTGATAAATACACCATTTATTAATCTTCAAGATGGTAGAATGAGACCAACGATTACAGAAGGATTAAGATTTGTTATAACACCGAAGATTGATGTAAAAGTAGACTTCTACTATCTATATAGTATAAGTCCAAGGTCGACTGCTCAATTTTATAGTATTGAAGAGTCCATTGGTATCTATCCGACAGGTATATCCACAAGTGGTGGAAAATCGGGCTATAAAGACAATCTTTCATCTAATGGCATATTTATGCTCGGCTTGCAAAGGAGAAATGCTAAATCTATCAATTATCAGTTTTGGAATATGATAGTGGATAATATTTTTTATTCGAGTTTGGCACAAATTGATTACATACCCACTAAATCTAAAGTAAGATCGTTGTTTGGTGGAATACAAAGTATATATCAAACGCCTATCAATGAAGGCGGGAATACAGACATCAAAAAAGCTTATTTCGATAAAACTACTACAGCTTTAACTCTCGGTGCACAAATAGGTTGGAAATCGCAACATTCAAAAGTATCATTTAATTTTAATAGGATCTTTTCGACTGGTAGATACTTGATGCCAAGGGAGTGGGGTAGAGATCCTTTTTATACGTTTCTCCCGAGAGAACGAAATGAAGGCTTAGGTAATGTCACTGCTGTTATGACCCAATATGAGTATTCTCTCGCAAACATGCCATTGACCTTAAAAATC
>JANMMV010000294.1:0-4316 GCA_031373565.1 Saprospiraceae bacterium | reverse complement strand
ACCTTCTTTGTCCATTTGAGCGACCATCGACTGTACCCGCTTTTCTGATTCTACCTCGCCTTGTGGGAGCATGCCTAGATGCGTGACTTTGGCAGATGTAAAAAGCATCGCGGATCCATTAGGGCATGCGGCTACACAAGCGCCACATCCGATACAAGCTGCTGCTTCAAATGATTTGCCTGCTCTTCCTTTTTCGATCGGAATTGCATTGCCATCTGGCGCTTGACCTGCATTGACGGAGATGTATCCACCTGACTGTATGATACGATCAAAGGCAGATCTATCTACAACCAAGTCTTTGATAACAGGAAATGCTGTTGCTCTATATGGCTCAACGGTGATGGTTTGACCATCTTTGAAATGTCGCATATGTAGCTGACAAGTCGTCGTTCCGCCTTGAGGACCATGGGGCTGACCATTGATGACAAGACTGCAAGTACCACAGATACCCTCGCGGCAATCATGCTCGAAGGCAACCGGCTGTTGACGTTTCTGCACTAGTCCTTCATTGAGAACATCAAGCATTTCAAGAAATGACATGTGCTCGTTCGCTTCGACTTTGTGGGTTTCGAAAGCGCCTTGGGCTTTATTATTTTTCTGTCTCCAGATTTTGATGTTTAAATTCATGTTTTCCATGCTGCGAACTTTTTGTTTGATGGATTAAGATTACTTATAACTACGTGTTGACAATTTGATGTTTTCAAAAACGAGTGGCTCTTTGTGTAAAACTGGCTCTGTCTCGTTCCATTCCCAAGCTGCCACGTAAGCATACTCATCATCTTTGCGTTGCGCTTCTCCATCGGCAGATACTGACTCTTCACGGAAGTGGCCACCACAAGATTCATTGCGATTGAGCGCATCAACCATCATCAACTCACCTAGGTCCATAAAGTCGGCAACACGTATGGCTTTCTCTAACTCTGGATTATATTCTTCATTGGTACCGGCGACAAAAACATCTCTCCAGAATTCATCACGAAGTTCTCTTATCTGTCTACGGCCCTCCATAAGTCCAGCTTCTGTACGCGACATACCGCAATTGTCCCAAACGATCTTACCTAGACGGCGGTGGAATGACTCCACTGACTGAGATCCTTGGATAGATAAAAGTCTGTTGATTAGATCTTTGACCTTTGCTTCTGCATCGGCAAAAGCCACATTGTCAGTACTTGTTTTAGGGGTAGATATATCATTTGATAAAAACGTACCCACAGTGTAAGGAATCACAAAATATCCATCAGCGAGGCCCTGCATCAGTGCAGATGCTCCTAATCTATTGGCACCGTGGTCGGAGAAATTAGATTCACCAAGTGCAAATAAGCCTGGAACATTGGTCTCCAAGTTGTAATCAACCCACAATCCTCCCATCGTATAGTGGACGGCAGGATATATTTTCATAGGCATTGTGTAAGGATCTTCACCAGTGATTTTTTCATACATCTCAAAGAGGTTACCATACTTGTCTGAGACTATTTTTTGACCCAAAGCAATGATTTGTTCTTGTGAGAGACCTGTCATTCCTTTGGTACTTGCTTCACCTTTTCCATATCGCTCAAACGCAGCCGAGAAATCTAGATATACTGCTAGACCAGTTGGATTCACACCATGGCCTTTGTCACACTCGACTTTTGCAGCTCTCGATGCGACATCACGTGGGACTAGATTACCGAAGGCCGGATACCTGCGCTCCAAGAAATAATCTCTATCTTCTTCTTTGATGTCTTTGCCGTTGAGTTTACCGAGACGCACTTGTTCGGCATCTTCTTTACGCTTCGGCACCCAAACTCGTCCATCATTACGAAGCGACTCGGACATGAGCGTTAGTTTTGACTGGTATTCGCCAGAGACAGGAATACATGTCGGGTGGATCTGCGTAAAACAAGGATTTGCCATGAGAGCACCACTTTTTACTGATTTCCATGCTGCAGTGACATTACACATCATCGCGTTTGTCGATAGATAAAATACATTACCATATCCACCAGTTGCTAACACAACACAGTGTGCTCCATGACGCTCAAGTTCACCAGTCAATAGATTTCTAGCGATGATACCACGTGCTTTTCCGTCTATTTTGACAAGGTCGAGCATCTCGTGTCTATTATACATTTTGACAGTACCTAGGGCGATTTGTCTTGACAATGATTGGTAAGCACCGATAAGCAATTGTTGTCCGGTCTGCCCACGAGCATAAAAAGTACGAGATACTTGAACACCTCCAAATGAACGATTCTCCAACAATCCACCATATTCACGTGCGAAAGGTACACCTTGTGCAACGCATTGATCTATGATGTCAACACTACATTCTGCGAGTCTATGGACATTGGCTTCACGAGAACGATAATCTCCACCTTTGATTGTATCGTAGAATAGTCGATGTATACTATCTCCATCGTTTTGATAGTTTTTGGCCGCATTGATACCACCTTGTGCAGCGATACTATGCGCTCTACGTGGACTATCGTGAAAGGTGAAACATTTGACATCGTATCCTAGTTCACCCAATGATGCGGCAGCTGCACCGCCTGCGAGACCGGAGCCAACAACGATGATTTCTAACTTTCGCTTATTATTGGGTGCTACTAATGGAATACTAGATTTATATTTTGTCCATTTATCGGCTAGTGGGCCTGCTGGTATTTTAGAATCCAAACTCATGGTACGTAGATTATTGTGTTCAAAATAGGTGATAAAAAAGATAAATTCTAAAAAACTTATTATTTGAGAAAGTAGTGATACAGCGGTATCAAAGCAAATAATGTGGGAACAACGATTGCGTACACTTTGCCAAGGCCTTTAATAAAGGGAGTATATTTGCGATGGTTGATACCTAATGTTTGGAATGCGCTTTGGAATCCGTGCCAAAGGTGAAAACTCAAAACTGCCATACCAATGAGGTAAAATACAATGACAGTAGGTTGTTCGAAAGCTTCTGCTACTCGAGCATATAGATCGTTTACTGGACCTGCTGCGACATTATAAGTTTGAGTGCCCAGTAAGCCATTGTGCATTTTCCACCAAAAATCACCCATGTGGATGAAGATGAAAGCTAGAATCAAAGTTCCCAATAAGGCCATATTTTTGGATGCCCAAGAAGTTTTTGCGTTTGTAGTAGATACGGCATAATTTGTTCCCTTCGCCTTGCGATTGTTGAACCATAGCAAGATACCTACCAATGCGTGAAGCAAAATAAAGAAGTAATTGCCATATGAGACTAGCTTGATCAAAGGGTTACTTGTCATAAACTTTGCATATTCATTGAATGCTTGACCGCCATCAGATTTGAGCAGTTGCAGGTTACCTATAAGGTGCACTGTCAAGAACAAGATGAGAAAAAGTCCCGTGAGACTCATAAGAAGCTTTCGCCCTATGCTAGATCCGAAGAATGTAATTAACCACTTCATATAAAATACAATGTTAAGTGTTGATCAAAATGTCTTACAGCCTTCTCAGTTTGACATAAGCAGGCATAGGTGCAAAGTTAAAAAAGGGTTATTGTATTGTATTGGAATGATAATCATATTTATTTATTTAGAATAAATCTAATTTAATAGTACTGGACCATTTTTAGATTATCAGCATTGTAGTAGGGTGAGTTCTTTGTGGATGGAAAAATTCTATAAAATCACCAATTACAGATCACCTAGATAATTACCAAGTCGTTATCTCAATCTCAGGTGATCCATTGTTTACAGTTACGGCCAAGATTAATTTTCTAACCGTATCATCTAATAGTACATCTTTCATTTTTGATTTGATAAAGGCTAATTTTGAATTGAGAAATTCTCCATCGAGTTTAGTTTTATAAAAATTCGGATCTATTTGTAAGCATAATTCAACTTCATTATGTTTACGAAGTTCGAAGCAATAATTTTTTACTCGAGAGATGAAAGCATCATGTTGTTCAGTTTCATCAATAGTTGATACCCAAATGATATCACCAATATCATCCATAAGTTCCTGGCCCAAAACAGAAACACGAGCGAGGTACTCTTTACTTTTTTCAGGATTAGCAATCACTAACTTTGCCGCTAAATCCGCAAAAACATGTATACTACTTAAACTAGATCCTACCTGCTCTTGTATTTTTGAATTCATTGTGACTAGTGCTTGCTTACGTATATTTTCTCTTATTAAAATATTGTGTTGATCTTGTAAAAGCGCCTTGTTCTTTTCGCTCTCAGCCGTTAATAATATTTGAGTTCCAACTTTTTCTTGGTTTATAAGATGACTCCTATACCCGAGAGCCGTAGAGAAAAGTAATATATCTATTAGACAACCGATAAAATATAGTTGATATTCATATAAGCCAA
>JANMMV010000485.1:0-5459 GCA_031373565.1 Saprospiraceae bacterium | reverse complement strand
ATCCATCTTCATGGCCACTTGCATCAATTTATGAAATGAAACTGCAGACACATCAAATGTTGTCTTCATCCATTCGTAGTTCAGATCTGTATACTCTTTTTTCTTACGCATGTTGACAGACATACCGATAGAGTGGAGCATGAAGTCTATCTTTCCACCGAGGGCTTGCATACTTTTTGACAGTAGATTCTCTAAATCTTCTACACTGGTTGCATCAGCAGGTATGATTTGCGTATTGAGTTTGGTCGCTAATTCGTTGATCTCACCCAGTCGCATAGCCACGGGTGCATTGGTGAGTATGATCTGCGCGCCTTCTTCGACACATCGTTCTGCTACTTTCCATGCTATTGAGTTACTGTCTAGTGCACCAAAAATGATACCTTTCTTTCCTTTTAATAATCCGTATGCCATAATTCAGGTGGTTTTGATTGATTGAAGTGTAAAGATAAAGGCTTCGCACCAATCTACCAAATAGCTTGCTATATCAAGCCCGCTTCTATTAAAATCCGATCTAGAAAGTGTTGTATTTTCATGGGAATAAAGATCTCAATGACTACATTTGGCAATAAGGTTAGTTAGAATTGGATGGTTATTGCTAAAAGCTAATCGCTAAAAGGTGATAGGGTTATTAGGTTATAGGTTATTAGGTTATAGGATATTAGGTTATAGTTTATTAGGTGATGGGTTATTAGGTTATAGGGCTGAGAGCCGACGAAGGTCGGCATCGAAATCAACGAAATATCTATACGCCAAATTGAGTTAAGTGGTGGTCTAGATGTTTATAAAATTGATTATTCCACTCAGTGGTGGTCATCTTACCAAAACTATTGGATTCTTTGCCATCAAAGTGAGTCGGGCCTAAGTCCGCGCATTTATTGAGATAACCCTTTAATTTCGTTTTTTCGGCATCAAAATTTCTATCATCAGTGATAATAAAGGCAGGAGCTGTTCTTCCATTTTTAGGATATGGTTTTTCGCTGCATACCGAATCTTTTACGAGCATTTTGAGCATAAATCTAGCAATAGCATTAGGCTTGGGATACTTGTCAGTAAATGCCATATCGTATGCCACGTTACAATGTGCTAGCATTTGTCCGGCATTCATTTTGCCCCATTGAGGCTGCGTATTAGGTGATAATTTTGCCATTCGAGCGACCATTTGGTCGGCAACATCTTTCGTAAAAATATTAGGAAGAGCCATATCAGGGTTTATTTTGAAGTACAAATATATCTTTTATGACCCTATCAATGCAAATCTTTTATTTAAAATATTTAGTGGCCAAGACATTTACTTTGGGACTTAATAAACCTTTAGGACAAAATGTAGGTTATTAATTCTTCACTTCATTTGCCCACCTTTCCACCAAAATATGCGTTTACTCCTATCTTATCTCAAGAATTACAAGAGTTTGATATTGCTAGCTTTAGCATTAGCTTCTATCAATCAGATATTTTCACTTTTAGATCCTTATTTCTTTGGCAAAATCATTGATCAATTTGCCAATAAACCCAAGTCCTATACTGAATCTGAGTTCCTCAAAGGTGTCGGTATGCTTATCGGTGCCTTGATTGGGGTGGCGATGGTTAGCCGGATCGCAAAGGCTTTTCAAGATTATGTCACGAGCTTGATTATTCAGAAATTTGGTGCTCAGATCTACACCGACGGCCTTAAACATACGTTGCAACTTCCATTTCAAGAGTTTGAAGATCAGCGAAGTGGTGGTACCCTCAATATTCTACAAAAAGTAAGATCAGATACTGAAAAATTTATTTCCTTATTTATCAATGTACTTTTTACTTCGCTCGTGGGGATCATTTTTGTGATCATATATGCTTACGCAATAGCGCCAAAGCTAGTTCTCTTGTACATTGTGGCATCGTTTGGACTGTTTCTGTTGATACGAGTTTTGAGCCAAAAGATTAAATCGATACAGAAAACAATCCTTGCCGAAACCAACCAATTAGCTGGGGCTACGACCGAATCACTTAGGAATATTGAGCTGGTAAAAAGTTTGGGATTGACGGATCAAGAAGTAAATCGACTCAATAAGACGACGATGCGAATCTTGGATCTGGAGATGAAAAAAGTAAAAGGTATCCGAAGTATCAGTTTTATACAAGGGACCGCAGTCAATCTGTTGCGTCAATCAATCATGTTTTTATTGCTTTTCCTAATCTTCAAAGATCAACTTTCAATAGGTCAATTGATGACCTTGCAGTTCTATAGTTTCTTCATATTTGGGCCATTGCAGGAGATGGGGAATGTCGTGCTTGCATATCGTGAAGCAGAAGCTTCATTAGCCAATTTTTCAGGTCTTTTGGCCATGCCGGTTGAAGCTAAACCAGAAAAACCAAAGATCTTAAATACACTGCAGAAGTTCAGCTTTAGCAAAGTTTCATTCAAACACAAATCAGGTAAGAGCAGTGCATTAAGTAATATCTCATTTGAAGTGGATAAAGGGCAAACGATCGCATTTGTGGGTCCTTCAGGTTCAGGAAAAACAACACTTGTTAAGCTATTGGTAGGATTATATAGTCCTGCTGAAGGAAATATCTTGTACAACGGTATTCCAGAAACAGAAATAGACATTAATGACTTACGACAGCAGATAGGTTTTGTAACACAGGATACGCAATTGTTTTCTGGTTCGATCAAAGAAAATCTCCTTTTTGTAAATCCTAAAGCTACAGATGAGCAAATAGTCAACGCGCTCCATCAGGCAGCTTGCCAATCACTTCTTTCTCGAAGCGAAAAAGGTATCGATTCTATTATAGGGGAAGGCGGAATAAAAATTTCGGGCGGTGAGAAACAACGTTTATCTATCGCTAGGGCTTTGCTCCGTGATCCAAAGTTGATCGTTTTTGATGAAGCAACTTCCGCACTTGACTCAATTACTGAAAGAGAAATCACCGAAACGATTCGCGATATTTCGGCATCCAAAGAACATATTGTCGTCTTGATAGCACATAGATTGTCTACTATTATGCATGCCGATCGCATCTTTGTACTTGAAAAAGGAAAGATCATAGAGTCAGGAACTCATGAAGCTTTGGTTGATGAAAAAGGCCTCTATTATGCGATGTGGAGACAACAGATAGGCGAGGAAGATTAGGAATATTCAGTCTTTTAATTTTTGTCACTGAGCGAAGTGTCGAAGTGCTAATTTTTACCTGCTAATTTAGCACAAATAGGGCAATTTTCTACTTTATGGGCTCTGGCTGGGCAATATTCTCTACCATAGAAAATAATCTGAAGGTGGAGTTTGTTCCATGTGTCTTTGGGAAATAATTTTTTGCAATCTTCTTCGGTTTTTTCTACGTTCTTGCCTGTGGTCAATTTCCATCTTGTTGCAAGCCGATGGATATGCGTATCTACCGGGAAAGCAGGTACGCCAAATGCTTGCGCCATCACTACAGAAGCCGTTTTATGTCCTACTCCGGGGAATGATTCTAATGCCTCAAAACTTTGTGGTACCTCACCATTATATTCATTGACTAGTTTGTGCGAAAGATCATAGATGGCTTGCGATTTCCGTGGTGAAAGTCCACAAGGCTTGATGATTTCTTTGATATCATTGACATCTTGTAGCGCCATATCATAAGGATTGTCCGCAAGTGCAAAAAGGGCAGGTGTGACCTTATTGACTCGTTCATCCGTACATTGAGCAGACAACAAGACTGAAACTAGGAGCGTATATGGATCTTTATGATCCAGTGGGATTGGGGTCTCTGGATAATAGATTTCAAGCTGCTCCTGGATATATTTTGCTTTTTCTTTCTTAGTCATATGGATAGCCTATTTCGATCAAATCATCATAAAGTTCAGTAGATTGGATATTTGATAGATGGATGATGGGTGCTTTGATTCCCTCCTGTAGTAATACCTTGCTTTTGATGAGACGTGCTTCATGCCACATCTGTTGATTTATAAATGCTTGTAGAATTTCGCTGCCACCTTCAATCATGAGCTTATAAATTCCCATGCCGTACAGGAGTGGAAGCCAACTATTGATATCTTTAGTATTATCAACTTTCAGATAGGTAACGTTATCAATTACGACATTTTTTAAATGATTGATCATTATTGTCGGTTGACCATCCGAGTATATATTGGCGGAAGCCGGAATTTCTAATTCAGAATCCAAAACGATACGCATCGGACTTTCGCCCACCCAATGTCTAGCATTTAACTTTGGGTCATCGCTCAACACCGTATTTTTTCCTACTAAGATGCCATCTATTTCTGATCGCCAACGGTGTGTTAACATAAAAGTAGTAGGTTTTGAAATTTGTATTTCTTGGCCTTTTACACCGATGAATCCATCTGCGGTTTGTGCCCATTTCAAGATGACATAGGGACGTTTGTTAAGATTGGTACAAAAGGGTTTAATCAAAGACTTGCCTTTGGTCTCACAAATACTGAATCTAACATCTACACCTTTAGACTGTAACAATTTGATGCTTTTTCCAGACATTTCAGGACTTGGGTCTAATACGGAAACGACCACTTTCATGATTCCTGACTCCAGAATTGCATCGGTGCAAGGACCTGTCTTACCAGTATGATTGCACGGTTCGAGGCTAACGTAAATGGTAGCATCTCTCAAATATTGCTTATCAGGATTTTTTACAGAGCGAATAGCCTCTACTTCTGCGTGGGCTTCACCATAAACCTGATGATACCCTTCGCCGATGATGCGACCATTGTAAACGATGACAGCCCCAACTTGTGGGTTAGACTTAGTATGCTTTCCTGCCATACGAGCCAAATCAAAGCATCGTTGCATGTATTTAGTATCGTCCGCAGATTGCACCTATTCCAATTTACTTACCGTGACATTGCTTGTATTTCTTTCCGCTTCCACATGGGCAAGCGTCATTACGGCCTACTTTAGGATCCGTTCGTCTAATCGTCTCTCTGCGCTCCTGTGAATTAGAAACCGCTTCAGCAGCAGCTCTGACTGCTTCTTCTTCGGTACGGCTGGTTCGCGTCTTCGAAAGATCTGTCTTTTGCGTTCTAGCTTCTTTTACTTCTTGCTGTAATAATACTTTACCATTGAATAGGTAAGAACTTACGTCTTTATTGACTTTATGAACTAACTCTTCAAATAATTTGTAAGCTTCTATCTTATACTTGACCAATGGATCTTTTTGCTCAAAAGAAGCTGCCTGCACAGCATCTTTGAGTTCATCCATATTACGAAGATGTTCTTTCCAGTGATCATCAATAATAGCCAGTGTAATCGTCTTTTCGATGTCTCTCATGATAGATTTACCGTTAGAATCAACAGCATTTTTGAGATCTGCAGCGATAGGAAGTGGCAATTTACGCCCGTCTGTAAAAGGAACCGTTATACGTTTGTATTTATGGCCCTCATTATTATATACATCTTTGATGACGGGTAATAATCCCTGATTGATCTGATTGGTTTTGAAGTCGTAGTGATGTAAGGCATCAT
>JANMMV010000251.1:0-7276 GCA_031373565.1 Saprospiraceae bacterium | reverse complement strand
GATCATCTGGACGATCATAATTATTATGACGCTTGCGCTACTAGGTGTAGGCGGCATTCAATATCTATGGATAAAGTGGTCCGTTAACCTTGATGAGAAGAATTTCAATACCAAAGTCAGTATTGCACTCCACAATGTGCTTGAAAAATTGAAAGTAGATGCAGAGCTCAATTATTATGAATCAACAGGCCAAAGTTCTAATGTGATTCAACCTGATTCCATTTTGGCACTTCATGAGAGAATCAAGAATATAGATTTCAAAGCCAAAGGGCCCGACCCTGTGGAGATGCTTGAGTCCATTTCGCCGCAAAGTCTTCACAAGTATTTGTCCAAAGAGTTGACCATCCAAGGCATAGATCTTAAATATGAGTATGGAGTTTATTCTAATGAACTCAAAGCGTATATCATCGAGAATGGAAATTTTGTCACAACCATCGGAGATACGACCAAATCATCCAATGTGGCGGCATTGAATCCCTTATCGAAGGCAGAGTATAAAATGCCGCTTTTTGCAGACGAGATAACGGAACCTGGCTATCTCAATCTTTTTTTCCCTTCCAAGACACAGTTTCTCTGGTCGAGCGTGTTTCCTATATTGATTTCATCGATCATTTTTACTGGATTGATTTTGTTCTGTTTTGCATACACGGTTTACATCATTTTTAGACAAAAGAAAGTTTCTGAAATGAAAACTGATTTCATCAATAACATGACCCATGAATTCAAAACACCGATAGCGACGATTTCTCTCGCTTCAGACTCGATATTGTCGCCAAGTATTTTAGAAAATAAAGATAAAGTCACTCGATTTATAAATATCATAAAGCAAGAGAACAAACGAATGCTGTCTCAAGTCGAGAAAGTGCTTCAGATGGCTCAAATCGATAAAGATGAAGTAGCACTCAACATAGCTCCTATAGACATACATGATGTGATCAATCACGCCGTCATCAATTCAGAGCTTAAGATTCAAGCCAAAGGCGGGCAGATTACTACGCAACTTGATGCTAGCCCCGCTATCATCGAAGCAGATGTAACACACTTATCTAGTGTCATTAACAATCTACTAGACAATGCGGAGAAGTACACGCCGGTAGAGCCGCAGATTAGTATTGATACCAAATCCGTCAAAGGAGGCGTAGAGATTTCTATTACCGACAATGGCATCGGTATGAGCAAGGACTCGGTCAAGCTTATATTTGAAAAGTTTTACAGAGTCCATACAGGCAATCTACACGATGTCAAAGGATTTGGATTGGGACTAAGTTATGTCAAAGCAATGGTCGACGCGCACTACGGTAGAATAACTGTAAAATCGGAAATCGACAAGGGGAGTACCTTCACTATTTTCCTCCCCACAAAACACAAAGTCAAATAATCTGTTATAATATTAACAATCACGCTAACACAATAAAATTTACCAATGGCAAATAAAATATTACTTGTAGAAGACGATCAAAATTTTGGAGATGTACTACGTTCATACCTAGAGATGCACGACTACGAAGTAGAACTAGCTGTTGATGGAGAACTGGGACTCGCTGCTTACAAAAAAGGTAGTTATGATCTCGTTATTACGGATGTGATGATGCCCAAAAAAGATGGTTTTACACTTGCCAAGGACATCCGTGCCCTAGACAAAGAGGTTCCTATGATTTTCCTGACGGCCAAAACTTTGAAAGAAGATGTGCTCGAGGGTTTCAAAATAGGTGCAGATGACTATATCACTAAGCCATTCAACTCCGAAGAACTGTTATTTAGAGTCAAAGCGGTCATGCGTCGACTTGCTAAGCCAGTAGATAAACAAGAAGACCAACGTGAATTTCTCATCAGTGATTACCATTTTGATTACGCATTGCGTATCTTGACCTATAAGCCTGATGGAACGACAGATAAGCTTTCGCCAAAGGAAGCGCAACTGCTTCGTCTGTTTTGTTTCCGTATGAATGATGTACTCCAGCGGTCAGAAGCCCTTACCAAAATCTGGGAAGATGATAATTATTTCACTGCACGTAGCATGGATGTATTTATCACCAAAATACGTAAATACCTCGCCAAAGACAAGAATATCGAGATCGAAAATATCCATGGAAACGGGTTTAGGATGTATCTTAAGTCGTAGGGGATTATTTTATATTTGATCGGTAAAAAATATCATGTATTTTTACGGTAAATACCGTAAAAAATGCACAGATACATTTTTGCTATACTAGTGATCCAATTGTCAGTAATTGTTTCTCGATCCCAGTCGTTCAACTCGTTCCCTGTACAGACACAAAAGCCACCACTTCATGGCAAACATTGGATGGCAATCACAGGTAAACCACTTGCTGCTACAGCTGGATCTATGATATTTACCAAAGGCGGTAATGCCATTGACGCGTCTTGTGCTATGCTCGCTGCCACCTGTACGATGTGGGATGTACTCAGTTGGGGTGGCGAACTTCAAGGTCTTATTTACAATCCCAAGACCAAAAAGGTCATCGCTATCAATGGTCTCGGAGTAGCTCCTACCGGGGCGACCGCTGCATTTTATAAATCCAAAGGTTACAATTATCCACCAGAATATGGCCCTCTTGCAGCCGTCACGCCAGGTACGCCGGGAGGATTGATGACAGTGTTGGCAGAATATGGAACCATGAGCCTAAGGGAAGTTTTGGCACCGGCAATGGAGCTTGCGGCAGGTTATCCCATCGAAGCACAAACGGCCAATGCCATCGAAAGATCTAAAGCTGAAATCAAAAAGTGGCCTTATAGTGCCAAAGTTATGTTGCCACATATCGGTCAGAAACGCGAGGCACCTGTTGGTGGCGAGATATTCGTACAAAAGGATTTGTTGGCTACGCTTCAAAAATTGGTAGATGCCGAGACTGAAGCACTCAAGAAAGGTAAATCACGCAAAGAAGCCATCATGGCGGCCAATGACCGATTTTATAAAGGTGACATCGGTCAAGAAATAGCACGAGCGACGCAAGAACAAGGCGGTCTCATCACAGCCCAAGATCTAGCCAACTGGCAAGTACAGATCGAAGAACCACTGACCACGTCGTACAAAGGTATCGACGTATACAAATTGCAACAATGGACACAAGGGCCCGTCATGCTTCAATCGCTCAATATGCTAGAGAATTTTGATCTCAAAAGCATGGGATACAACACATCACGATATATTCATACACTATATCAGACTATGAATCTTGCGTTCGCCGACCGAGATTTTTATTATGGTGATCCAGCTTTCTCTCCCAATACGCCTATACAAACACTGATCTCAAAGCCATACGCCAAGGACCGTATCAAGTCTATCAAATGGGAGCAAAACGACCCTAAAGCAGGTCCCGGTGATCCTTACAAATTTGAAAATAAGTCTAATCCATTCCAGCATTTGCTTCACCCGCCCAAAGATTCTGTCCAAAAAATCGGCGCATTAACAGATAAATTTCTTGAAGATTTCCAAATGGGAACCACGACAGTTGTCGCTGCAGACAAAGAAGGGTGGGTTGTGTCATTTACGCCAAGCGGAGGATGGATACCAGCTGTCATAGCAGGCAATACAGGCGTCGGTCTTAGTCAGCGCATGCAGTCTTTTGTACTTGATGAAAAAGATGGTCCTTACAATGTCGTAGCACCAGGCAAACGTCCGCGGGTTACGCTCACACCAAGTTTGGCACTGAAAGATGGTCGACCTTTTATGGCGTTTGCCAAGCAAGCGGGAGGTGAACAAGATCAATTATTATTACAGTTTTTTCTCAATATCGTAGAATGGGGTATGACTGTCCAAGAAGCTTGTGAAGCACCGAGTTTCAAGACCTATCAGATGTATTCATCTTTTGGTAAGCATGAGCGCAAACCAGGATATCTAACGCTCAATGATCAGATGCCGCCATGGTCTAGGCAAGAGCTACGGCGAATGGGTTATACAATTGATTATCAGGCACGTACGAGCGGCCCAGTCAACGCGATCTACTTTGATTGGGACCACGGCACGATGTGGGGCGGTTCTAGTAATCATGGCGAGGACTATGGGATAGGGTGGTAGCGGTGGTAGGCCAAAAGAAACTCAAAAGCCTTTTAAAACAGAAATACTTTAAAAATAATTTTTACCTTTATTATTATCAATGCGATAAAAGCCTGCATTCAGCATATCAACTTTAACATGTATCACAAAAATTACACTATGAAAAGATTAAGATTAATCAGTTTTTTTCTGATACTTCTGACGGGCTCCAGCTTTGCGCAATGTGTTATGAATGAGGTTGAAATAAAGGTTGATATCACAACCGATCCTTATGGAGGTGAGACTTCTTGGACCTTGACCGATTTAACAGGCACGGTTGTCCTACAAGGTGGCCAGGGAGGTGTTTACCAAAACAACACCCGATACGCAGATAGTATCTGTGTTCTTGCTGACGGTTGTTTTTTCTTTAATATCTATGACACCTACGGAGACGGCATTTTTGCCCCTAACGGGTATCGACTTTATGTGAATGAAATACTGATTTCTAGTGGTGCCGATGACATCAAGAGTTATGCCGGAGTAAGAGCTAGTTGCCCGAATGCATGTAGAATGACGCTGGATGCGCTTAATGATTTTCGCAGAGATATCAATGGTACAATTACACTGAATCCCGGTCAACTGACCCTAATCAGAAATATCTTCGTTCAATTTCCAGATTGTCTCGCCGAAAATGAGTCTGTCATATTGCTTTGTAAAAGTCTAGTTGAAGATTATGACAAACAGATCGGAGCACTTTTTTCTACTCCTAAAACAAAAAACGGTTTTTCGAAAAACCCTGCAGCTTCTCCCGGCCTGGAAGTTGAACGGGCAATGCTTGCCCTTCAGCAGGGAATATTCGATCAGGTATTTACCCAAAATGTTTACAAAGCCTATCCACAGCACATTGAGGGTTGGAAGTTCAATTCGAGCTATGCTTTCCCGGGATACGTTGACCCACCTGCAGATTCGTCCAAGATTCATACGGTACTGATCCGAGCGAATTTTGAAGACCCGGATGGGGCGAACCCATACTACGATATTAATTTTGATAGAATGGCGCATGCCCTTCGACCAACCGGCCTCTACTTGGCTCCCGGAAGTGTGGTCAGCGTTACGGTGCCAGATAGCCTCGTGGGTAAGGACTATTGGGTTAGGGTGGGTTCTCATGATTGGGATTTGACCGATAGAACTGAATTCAAGCGGTTGGATAGGATATCAAGGAGGTTTTCCATTGATTCAACGACCATTGAAGTTTTCAATCCTCTTGGTGGTGCGATTTCGATTCTTGTTCCTTATCGAGCCAATGAAGGTAATGTCGAGGTTAGCGTGATCAACGGTGTGGAAGCGCCTTTCTTTTCGTTGAAATCGTTTTATGAAACACCAGACTTCGACGCAGAACTCCGCAAGCCCGCCCCTTGGGCCGTTTTTGAAACAGACAATGTGATGTACACGATTCCCAAACATTCCATTGTTCCTGGTGAATATGATCTCAGGCAAACCTTGCAGGACTGGGAAACGGCAGTGCGAGGTGTCAATTCCATTTTAGCCAGACAGATTGTTCCCGACAAACACAATATGTATATGATTGCTGATCTAGACATCAGATTTGGCGCTTATTCTATCGGTTACCCGATGTCAAACACACCTCTGAACTATTCGGATGTACCCGGACCTGCTTATTTTATTAACGGTCCCGGACCTGATGATGAGACAAACTTTCATGAAACCGGGCATGCATTGGCCATGTCCAAATTTGCGGGGGAAGAGG
The DNA here is from genome assembly GCA_031373565.1 of Saprospiraceae bacterium. Taxonomy (GTDB): domain Bacteria; phylum Bacteroidota; class Bacteroidia; order Chitinophagales; family Saprospiraceae; genus OLB9. Next base: position 1,511 of record JANMMV010000251.1, on the reverse strand, counting down.
AGGCTTTGGTCAATTTTCCATACATTATGGCGATGAATTATGGCTTGAATACAGACTTGAATGAAGCCGTGAATTACAGCTTTGTTCCAAATACATTTGATATTAACAGGACCGCTACCCACAGGATGGTTTCTAATACCTTTGGTTCAGCAAGAAATATTTCAAACACCACAAAAGACGAAGTACGCTATCAGCACAGAGGGTACGGGCATTATTTTGAGATCGTTAATATGCTTGGATGGTGTCCGCTCAGAAACTTCTGGAAACAGGAATTTCTTGACTTAGAAAAGGGTATCAATCATGGCATCAATGACCAGAATATTGACAGCAGAATACTGCGGATGTCGGTTGCAGCACAAGCCGATCTGCGTCCTTTATTTCACGTTTTTGGAATTCTTCCGAAAGATTCAATTGCCATTCAGGACACCATGACTAAGATCGGTGTTTTGCCATCGCTTGTGGTCTACAATAGACTACAAGACTATCTCAAGCTGATCCCAAAAGATAATGCAGAATTCATTGATTACGCTCGGTCGGTATATCCAAATCTCAACACGGATGGTCCAACGGATGATCCTGATTACGGGGTAGGGTGGCATTACCTGAAGACATTGACATACGATGCAGCAGAGGCTCAGCAGCGGACTAATATCCTGCAATCTATCATAAACTTCTATTATCCAAATGGTAAACCCGCAGAAAATGGGAATCCAAACGTTTGCTGCTTGCTGGACACGCTCCATATCAACTTGGTAAATGAAGCGGTCATCGTAACAGGTGGCGTAGAACCCTATGATATATCCATTGACACCACTGGAAATGTAAAGACGGTGACAGCAGTAGATTTTGATGGATGTGTATTCACCTTTCAATACACCATCTCTGTTTTGTCGGAAGAAAACCTGAAAGGAATACGCATCTTCCCCAATCCGGCTTCGACAGAGATCTATATTGATTTGACCGAAGGTGACAACCCAATAGGGCGTTTGCAAATGGTATCGATGAATGGTCAGACATTAAAGCATTATCAGCGTGATGATCGCATAATAGACATATCTGACTTAAGTGATGGTGTGTATATACTAAAAATCGATATGGCTAATGGCAAACAAATAAATAACCGCGTTTTGGTTATAAGATAAAAAATGGGCAAGGTCAATTTTTAGTCTTTATATGTTGATAAGAAGACTGAGTAATTTTTGCTAAACACAAAATTCTACACAGTCCCAGTACCTGAGGAGTCTCACGAAGTACCTGTGAAGTCTTATTAAGTACTCGTGAAGTCTTATCGAGTACTCGTGAACTCTTATTGAGTACTCGTGAACTCTTATTGAGTACTCGTGAACTCTTGTAGAGTACTCGTGAACTCTTATAAAGTACTCGTGAACTCTTATTGAGTACTCGTGAACTCTTATCGAGTACTCGTGAACTCTTATAGAGTACACGTGAAGACAAAACTAGTGAACGGCATGACATGTTGAGAAGTAGTGAAGTCTTATCATGTGGTGGTG
>JANMMV010000237.1:0-1781 GCA_031373565.1 Saprospiraceae bacterium | reverse complement strand
TGACTTTTCTGGCAAGTGCTATAGCCTTATCAATTTGTTTTTCAGGCATGCGCAACCGGTAGGTGTTTCCTTTGCCGGGATTCCTTTGCGCAGTGGTCACAATGTAGTGAACGGCTGGCAATACAGGTGTATTGGGGTCTGCTTTTGTCCATGCTTTTACTTCATTTTCCAGCGTTTTTATTAACTTGTCTTCTGGAAGCTGGCCAAGTATACCCATATGTTTAGAATAGAAATTGCCATATAATGCTACAATTCTATTAAAAGGCAATAGGGCGCCTACTAAGGGTATAGGGCTTGAAGCAGGCCATTTTTTGGTAATGCTGTCGTGTGCCAAGGCCAATACTCGACGATCGTAATCGACTGTATCTATAACGGGTTTCTTTATTGTGGTATCTTGTATGTTTTGCCCTACGCTAGTATCTGCTGAGATGACATACTGCTTAGGTTCTGTTTTGCGAGAAAACGAGTTTTCACAACTAAAAAAGCTTAAGATGACGACAATCGAAAATAGGTTTAGTAGAGATGGAATGGTGATGAATTTTTAAAATATTTATAAATGTACGGTATAAAAGATATTTCTGTAATGTACGCTTATTATTCCATATGATACGTAGTTAATGCGTTATATACAGTAGAATTATGAAAATCCCTTGCTCGCGCAAGTCATGATAACGCTTGATAGTATTTGCAACTTGAGCGTTTTGAAACCAAATACATATTCCAAAATAACTAAGTTTTTGACTTTATCGATATCGGACTCTCATTTACTTTATATTGGTAATAACCTACATTTTATGAGTAATAATGAAGCCTTCCCATTTTTAGGGCAAGTTGCAGAGTTAAGTAGCGGCACAAGTAGTAAACTTGCGCCAGCAACGGTGATCATGTCATTTCATTTTTATCCCTGTGTCAATATATCTTGCTGAAAATACATCAAAATCGGCTATATCGCCTATTTTTGACAAAATATTGGAAGTTCGAGACAGAATCTTTTTTCTCAAAAAGTATAGCTAATCCCGACACAATAATCAATAAAGAGTTAGACATGCAACATTTCAAAATAATACTTATTCAGTGGACAGCAATCTCTTTGCTGATCGTTTGCCTACATTCCTGCAAAGGAGATAATCAAAATAATAATCCAAGTACGATAGCCAATCCACCAGTTACCGCTACCCCATTGAGCGGCTTGAATGCCACAGCCCTAAGTATGGACAAGCATATAAGAAGTATCTTTCAAGACAAAAAAGGAAATTATTGGTTTGGGACAAATGGGGCAGGTGTATACCGCTACGATACAAAAAACCTGACCCAATATACCGTGAAGGAGGGACTCGCAGACAATCAAGTATTAAGTATGCAAGAAGATGCATTTGGAAATTTGTTTTTTGGAACAGGCGGATTTCGAATCAGTAAATTTGACGGCACAAAATTCACAACACTTACCGATAAAGCCAACAAAATCAACGGCACAGCATCCGACTGGAAATCTAATAACGATGACCTATGGTTTTTTGCGGGAGGTGGTGTATTCAGATACCGCGATCCTTCCCTTGACTATCTACCCTTTGCGCCAGCAGTTTTGATGGCACAAACCACCGACCCTTTTTCACTCAGTCGATATGGTGTATATTGTATCCTAAAAGACAAAAAAGGAAGTGTTTGGTTTGGAACACAAGCCGAAGGCGTATGCAGATATGATGCCAAAAAGCTGACTTGGTTTAAAGAAAATGGATTAGCCGGACCAGCAGTCCTAGGTTTGTTTGAAGACAGTAAGGGCA
>JANMMV010000223.1:0-10320 GCA_031373565.1 Saprospiraceae bacterium | reverse complement strand
TGTTGATGTCTCAGCAGAAGCGGGTATTTATACTAGTAAGATAGGCTACGGTTTAGGAATCACAATAAGCGATTTTAACCTAGATACCTGGCCAGATCTGTTTATATCTAATGATTTTTTTGAGAAGGATTACATGTATATCAATCAACAAAACGGCACGTTTAGAGAGGTTAGTGATTCTTGTTTTGCGAGTATTTCTATGGGATCAATGGGAGCGGACGCTACTGATTTGGACAATGATCTATTACCAGATATCTTTGTGACAGAAATGTTACCTCGAGATTTTCAACGTAAACGAACAAAAAATCAATACGAGTCATGGGACAAACATGATGAATCCGTCAAAAAAGGCTACCATCATCAGTATTCTCGTAACGCTCTTCATAAGAATATAGGAAATGGAAAATTTCTTGAGATCAGCCGGATTTCAGGTGTGTCGGACACAGACTGGAGTTGGTCAGCGCTATCTCAAGATTATGATAATGATGGGTGGAAGGACATCTACGTTACCAATGGTTTGTACAAGGACTTATTAGATAAAGACTATCTTGCTTATTCTGCTGATCATACTTTGAAGGCCAAGATCAATAAGGATTCTAAGGTACTGTTGGGTCTTATAGATAGTATGCCATCTGTGCCTGTGATGAATTGTATGTTTAGTCACAAGGGAGATTTTGATTATAAGATGGTAAGTGATGCGTGGGGAATGGGTCAAAAGAACTTTAGTAATGGAAGTGCTTATGGTGACCTCGACAACGATGGAGATCTAGATTTTGTCGTCAATAATGTCAATAGCGAAGCGTATGTCTACCGCAATAATACTGATACGGTTGTACGACATTCAGCTAGTATAATCCTGACCGCGAAAGGGACTAAAAACACGAAGGCGATTGGCGCTAAAATCATAGCATCACTTGACAATGGAAAGAATGTAATGCTGGAATCTTACACTTCACGTGGCTTTCAGTCAAGTGTGGATCCAAAGATGGTGGTTGGTATGGGCGATGCAAAAAGTATTGATACATTAACGATCATATGGCCAAATGGCCAAGCATCATATGCTTACAATTTAAAATGCAGCAAGCAATATATTTTTGATCAAGCCGATGCTAAATCTCTCTACAAACCAATAGTAAGCACACAATTCAAGGCCACCGAAGAGTTTCTGGTACCGTTTATGCACAAAGATATCGACCAAAATCTTTTTACCCAAGAGAGACTATCCACAGAAATGGGTGGATTTGATGGACCAGCGATGGCCGTGGCAGACGTAAATGGCGACGGACTTGATGACATATTTTACGGTGGTGGTCGCGGGCAGATAAATGAGCTTCATTTATCAATGGGTAGTAATAGTTATCGGATAAGCAAAGCACCTTTTGAAAAACAAGCTGGCTCAGAAGTTACAAGAGCGATATTTTTTGATTCGGATGGAGACAAAGACCTCGATCTATATGTCGGTCATGGAGGGAAGAGTTTTTCTGAGTTTTCTAGTGAGTTAGAAGATGTACTTTACGTAAATGACGGAAAAGGTGGCTTTAGTTATACAAAGCTCTATTTTCCGCGTCTTTTTGTGACGGGTGCGGTATCTATAGGAGATCTCAACAAGGATGGTCTTAATGATATAGTCATCGGAGAACAGATGAAACCGTCGGTTTTTGGATTACCATGCGATATCTTAATATTGTACAATCGTGGTCAAAATATGTTTGATGCGATCTCCCCTAAACCTCTTCAGAATCTGGGTATGATCGGCGGATTGGCGCTAGTAGATATCAACGGCGACACTTATTTAGATATTGTCGCCGCAGGCAAATGGATGTCCTTAACAACTGTGCTAAGCACAAAAGGTATTTTTGATAATGCTAAACCTGTAGCTATCGAGTCGACATCAGGATTGTGGAACACTATAAATGCTGTGGATATTGACAATGATGGAGATGCGGATCTTGTATGCGGTAACCAAGGACTCAATTCAAGTATGCAATCAGGCATGAGAATGTATATTTATGATTTTGATAATAATGGATCCATAGAGCAGATCATTACTCAGAAACACGGTGACAAGTACTATCCTATCCAAGATTTGGACGAGCTTTATAGTCAATTGCCGATACTCAAGAAGAAGTTTAGAACCTATGCATCCTTTGCGGCAGCTCCGATTGATGAGATGTTTGATAAGGAGATTTTGGAAGCAGCACAGCAAAACCAAATTGATGAGTTGAGATCTTGCATCTTTTTGAATAAAAAAGGAATATTTTCAAAGGTACCATTACCTTTAGAAGCGCAATATTCGTCCATATACGCTACTCATGTTGAAAGGAGTGCAAATACTAATCGATTGTATGTAGGTGGAAATACCTTCAAAGTCAAACCTCAGTTTGGTAGACTTGACGGATCTCTAGGGTGGTTAATAGAAATGAAAATACAGCAAGAAAGTGTTACATTTGCAACACCTAAATCACTTTTTGTGGAGGGCCAAATAAGAGATATACAGCCATTTGGCAATCGGTTGTTAATGGGCATAAATAATGGTAAAGTAATTCAATTTAATAGGTAGGTAATGAAAGAGTATATCAAGTATAGTTTGATAGTGGGTTGTGTTATGTTTTTGTCGTCTTGTAAATCAGAATATACCAAGGCAGTTGAAGAGGGATTAGCAAGTGGTATTGTCCATGACAGTTTAATTTTTGGGATGCACATGGGACAGACCAAAAAGGATTTTTATAGGATTTGTTGGGATCTTAATAAGCAAGGGACAATCATGGAAGGCCCAGGCAATATGTCCGCAAGATATGTTGAGCCATATGCTGTAGCTAAAGATTCTACATTCAGGAGAGAGATGCTATTTTACGGTATATTTGATGACAAAGACGTAATGAATGGTATGGATATGACTTATTCGTATTCAGCTTATGGCCCATGGGATTCGCTGCGCATTGCAACGGCGTTGGTCAAAGATTTAAAAGAAAAATTCATGAAGGATTATCCGGGTCAAGGTTTTATTGAGATTCCGATAGCACAATCTACTTCGGCTTTTGCAAAAATAGATGGGAACAGACAAATCCTTATTTATGCTAAAAATAACAAAGATGTTAGCGTCCGTATGGAAGATCTCAGGTATAAATATGCAAAAAAATAAGAAGCATCGAAAATGATTAAACGATATAATAAAATCTTGTTTTTTGGTCTAGTACTAGTCTCGCTTTGGATTCTATCGAGTTGTAAAAATGAGACAGAAAAAGAAGTATCGACTTCAGAAGTACTTTTTGAGCTCAAAAATAATAAATCCATAGGGCTCGAATTTTCTAATACATTAGTCGACAGTGCTGATTTTAATGTGTACAAGTATAGAAATTATTACAATGGTGGTGGTGTAGCAGTAGGTGACATCAATAATGACGGACTCCAAGACGTCTATATGGTTTCTAATCAAAATGAAAATAAACTATTTCTTAATAAGGGAAATTGGAAGTTTGAAGATATCACAGCTAAAGCGGGCGTGGCTGGTACTAAAGTATGGTCAACAGGGGTCACTATGGTTGATATCAATAGTGATGGTAACTTGGATATTTATGTTTGTAATTCTGGAGGTATCAAGGGAGAAAGCAAAGAGAACGAACTGTTTATTAATAAAGGAGATGGTACATTTGTAGAGTCCGCCAAAGCTTATGGCCTCAATGATGAAGGATTTTCGACACATGCTTCTTTTTTTGATTACGATAAAGATGGAGACCTAGATTGTTATGTGCTCAATAATTCCTTTCAATCTATAGGTAGTTTCAATCTTAAGAATAATATCAGAAACGTACGTGACGAATTGGGGGGCGATAAGTTATACCAAAATAATAATGGTAAATTTGTTGACGTTAGCGTTAAAGCAGGTATTTATGGATCTGTCATTGGTTTCGGTCTAGGGATCACAGTTGGCGATGTCAATAACGATGGTTGGGAAGATATCTACATTTCAAATGATTTTTTTGAGCGTGATTATTTATATATCAATCAAAAAAATGGCAAGTTCTCTGAGGAGCTGACTAAACAAATGAAGTGCACCAGTGCGGCTTCTATGGGAGCTGATATCGCCGATATTGACAACGACGGATACAATGATATATTCGTAACGGATATGCTGCCTTCATCTTACGAGAGACTCAAGACAGTGACAACATTTGATGATTGGGATAGATATATGTATGGTGTAGACAATAATTACTACCATCAATTTACACGAAATACACTGCAGCATAATAATGGTAATGGCACATTCTCTGAGATAGGTCGATTTTCGGGTGTAGAAGCATCTGATTGGAGTTGGGGAGCATTATTTTTTGACATGGACAATGATGGTTTCAAAGATTTATTTATAGCTAATGGTATATATAAGGACCTAACAGACCAAGACTATCTCCAGTACATCTCTAATCAATCCGTGATGGAAAATATGATTGAAGCTGATGGTGTCAAGTACAAAGAATTGATAGATATCATTCCATCAAGGCCGGTTAAAAATCAAGTGTACAAAAATCTTGGACAAAATCAATTCAAACCATTTACAGATAGCGGCCTCGATATGGAAGGTTTTTCTAACGGTAGTGCTTATGCTGATCTAGATAATGATGGAGACCTAGATCTTATCGTCAATAATGTCAATATGACCAGCTGGGTTTATGAAAACAAGGCATCTCAAATAGCGAAGAACACCTATCTCAAATTTGTATTAAAGGGCGAGAGAAGTAATAAGCTAGCTATTGGTTCTCGCATCACGGTCTCGGATGCTATGTCTGGCCAAAAATATTGTTATGAGAATCTACCAGCAAGGGGGTTTGAGTCATCGATGGATAATAGGCCGAATATTGGTCTCGGTTCCGCCACCATTGTAGATGTCGAAATACTTTGGCCTTCCGGTACAGTTACGATACAAAAAGGGGTAAAAACTAACCAAATACTTACATTTGAAGAAAAAGATGGTGCTAAAGTACAACTAGCATCACCTACAATCGCAAAAGTTCAGTGGGTAGACAAAAGTAAACTATTTCCTTACAAGCACGTGGAGAATCCTTTTGTCGACTTTTACACAGATAAATTGAACTACCACATGCTGAGCACCACCGGCCCGATAGTAGGACACGGTGATGTAAACGGTGACGGTACGATGGATTTTGTGACGCCAGGCCCAAAAGGATCAGCGACAGAAATATGGTCTCAAGGTCAAGATGGCCATTTTAGTAAGATAGCGAATCCATCATTAGAGAAACTAAAAGAAGGGGAGAATGTAAAGACACACTTATTTGATGCTGATGGGGACAAGGATTTGGATCTTTTTGTGGTAAGTGGAGGAGTTGAAGTTGATCCATTTTCGATAGGTCTATTTGATTTCTTGTATTTGAATGATGGAAAAGGGCAATTTACTCCTACGCCACAACGTTTTCCGGAGGGTAATAGTGGAATTAGCTCTAATGCCGTAGCCACAAGTGATATAGATGGTGATGGAGACTTGGATATGTTTGTCGGCGAGCGAATCAAAACAGGTGATTATGGAGCGCCCTGCTCTGGGTATATGTATATCAACAATGGCAAAGGAATTTTTACGGACGAAACCCAAAAGCGAGCCATTGGACTCCAGGATTTCGGGATGATCAGTGATGCGATTTTTGAAGATATTGATGGTGATAAAGACGCTGACCTCATCGTAGTGGGCGAATACGTGCCATTAACTATTTTTGAAAACAATCAAGGAAAATTCGAAAAGATAAAACTTCCAGCAGGTATCAACGGCTGGGCAAATGTGGTTAAGGCTATAGATATAGATAATGATGGAGACAAAGATCTCGTAGTGGGAAATTATGGGCTCAATAGTCGATTTAGAGCTTCAGAGACCCAGCCAATAGGCTTATTTTTTAGAGATTTTGATGAAAATGGCATGAATGACTGTGTGCTGGCTTCAAAACATGATAATGGACAATATTATCCTTATGCGCTAAGACATAATCTGATGGCTCGATTGCCAGGATTGAAGAAAAAGTATCCTACATTCTCTTCATTCAAAAATGCAAGTATAGATAGTATTTTTAGCAGTGATATCATCAAATCAACGACCATGCTCAGCGCAGATGAGCTTTCGTCTTATATTCTCGTAAACGATGGTAAAGGAAAATTTAAGAAAAAACTGCTTCCTCTGACTGTTCAGTATAGCCCGATGTACGCTATCGCATCGATGGATATCAATAGCGATGGATATAATGATCTTATCATGGGGGGAAATCTATATGGCGTCCAACCTGAGATGGGAAGATATGATGCATCATATGGCCACATTTTGATCAATGATAAAAACGGGAACTTTACCGATCAATCGAGACAATATGGACTCAGTATAGATGGTCAGATAAGAGATATTGCAGTGCAAGGCAATTCTATTTATTTCTTCAGAAACAACGACTCTCCAGTGTGTCTCCAAATCAAAAAATAATGCATTTATCAAGATATTTTGCGATAGCAGCCTTGACTTTACTAGGTCTCGGATGTACTAATAATGGTAAGAATACGAATCAAGATTCTTACTTAAAGCTCAAAGACGCTAAAGAAACGGGCGTAGATTTCGCCAATATGCTTACGGATAATTCAGCACTTAATATCATCGAATATCTATATTACTATAACGGCGGTGGCGTAGCCGTAGGGGATATTAATAATGATGGGCTAGATGATATATACTTTTGTGGCAATCAAGTCTCTGATAAATTATATCTTAATAAAGGCGCACTTAAGTTTGAGGACATAAGCAAAAATGCCAAAATTGGATCTAATTCTTCTTGGTCTACTGGGGCAACGATGGATGATTTTAATAACGATGGTTACCTTGATATCTACGTTTCCAAAGTGTCCATTATCAAAGCAGATACGACGATTCATAATCAACTTTTGATCAATAATAGGGATAATACTTTCACAGATAAGTCAGTTGAGTACGGACTTAATTTCAGAGGATTAACAACGCAGACAGCATTTTTAGATTACGACAGAGACGGTGATCTGGATATGTACCTCCTTAATCATAATATACATAGTGTCAACAGTTATGGGAATGTCGACAAACGAAAAGAAAAGGACAAATTTGCAGGTGATAGATTTTACGAAAATCAACTGAAGGAACAAGGAAAATTCATTGAGGTAACAGAAGCAGCAGGTATCTACAATAGCCCACTCGGTTACGGATTGGCGGTTGCTGTATCGGACGTCAATAACGACGGATGGCCAGATATTTATGTTGGCAATGATTTTCATGAAAATGATTACTTATATCTCAATCAAGGCGATAAGACATTTGTAGAATCATACAAAAGTACCTTCAGCCATACGACACAGTTTAGTATGGGAATCGACATAGTGGATATGAATAATGATGGATGGAATGACATTTTTACGACAGATATGATGCCTTCGGATGAGGAAGTCCTCCTTAAGTCAGCAGGTGAAGACGCAGACCAAATCAAGAACATCAAAAAAGACCTTGGTTTTGAAACCCAAAATGCACGCAATCATTTTCAGATATCAAACCAAGATGGTACATACGCTGATATAGCTTATTTAACAAGGACCTTTGCTACTGACTGGAGCTGGTCTGTATTGATGCAAGATTTTAATAATGACACCCATCAGGATATTTTTATTTCTAACGGAATCGTCAAGCGCCCTAATGATCTAGATTATATCAATTTTCTAAACGAAATAGATGGTAAAGGTGCCTCTCCGAGCGCTGAACGAACAAAAAGATTGATAGAAAAAATGCCTTCACAACCGATCAAAAATATATTGTTTGAAGGTAAAGGAAATCTGAACTATGACCAAAAAACGGTTGGGACACCTTCTTTTTCAACAGGAGCTGCTTATAGCGATCTAGATAGAGATGGCGATTTAGATCTTATTACCAATAATATCAACCAACCTGCTTTTGTTTACGAGAATACGACTCCTAAATCCAATTATATTAGTCTTTCTCTCAAGGGAGATACGTCCTACTTTCTAACTAAAGGTGCCAAAGCGACACTACATGCTGGCGACCTCACATTGACTAAAGAACTGTACACTACCCGAGGATTTATGTCGTCCAGTACCCACGACTTGCACTTTGGACTTGGAGCAAAGACTGACATCGATTCGATTGTCATCGTTTGGGCGGATCAAAAAAAGCAAAATATAATTAACCCCAAACCAAATCAGAGATTGGTGGTCTCACGGACAGCAAATCTAAAAATGTATGCTGGTAACCCTAGCTCATTTGATATGGTGTATTCGTCTTTGGTTTATGCTCATGATGAGAACAATTTTCAAGACTACAATGCTGAAAAGCTCATCCCGGAAAAACTTTCCTTTGAAGGGCCAGCGATGATTCATGAAGACCTAAATGGAGATGGTATTAAAGATATTTTTCTAGGAGGTGGTCGCAACCAAGCAGCTAAATTACTTATAGGTTCCGCTTCTGGAAAATATAGCTCAAAGAAAACGCCAGACTTTGAAACTGACGCGATGTATGAGGATGTAGATGCCGCGCTGATAGATTTTGATAAAGATGGGGATAAAGATATCTATGTAGTTAGTGGCGGTAGCGACAACAAAGAACTTGATAAAATACTAGAGGATCGGATTTATATCAATAATGGCAATGGCGTTTTTAAGCGTATTCCTATTTCATTGCCACATACCAATGGAAGCTGTGTATCGATAGGCGATTACGACGGAGATGGTTTTGAAGATATATTTGTCGGGGCGCGATCGATACCTGGATCTTACGGACTTTCACCATATAGTTTTGTGCTCAAAAATCTCGGTGGGATGGGTGTAGACATAGGACATCAAGAACGATATGGTATGGTTACAGATGGACAATGGGCAGACGTAGATGGTGACAAAGATCTAGATCTCGTGATATGTGGAGATTGGATGCCTATCACCATTGTCGAAAACCAAGGCAATGGTAAGCTTGTAGACAAGAGTAAGGAATATGGTACTGATGCATTAAAAGGTTTTTGGAATACGATAGAATGTGTAGATCTAAATGGTGACGGAGTAGTTGATATTTTGGCAGGAAACGCTGGTCTTAACCAAAAATGGACAGCGTCTGATTCGCTTCCCATACTCTTATATGTAGCTGATATTGATGGTAATGAAGAGTCAGAGCCACTTATCTTTTACCATTATTTCAATAGATATATTCCCTTTTATTCTCTTAATAAGCTGACAGCTCAACTACCCGGTTTAAAAAAACAGTATTCTACTTATGCAAGTTTTGTCGGTGTAAAAGGTATAGAAGATATTTCAAAAGATTATAAAAGCAAATTAACAGAGTCAAAGACTGTCAACGAACTTAGATCAATGCTATTCTTATCAAAAGGCAAAAAGTACATCGCTACACCACTACTTGCGAGACATCAATGGGGCGATATTCAGGATTTTGCGGTGGACAGCGATCAACAAATCTATTATGTGGGTTCGGCTCGAAAGTATGTGTCAGAGTTGGGTGCATCATCTGGTAATCGTGGAATGTCACTAGGCACATTTGACAAATCTTCAAGTAGTTTTGTTGGCGGTAAATATCTTCCATTTCCGGTTGGCATATCTCCTAAAAAATTATCAATCACCCAAACAGGGCGATTGGTCATTGCTAGTAATAATGGCGAGTTGGCTGCTATGACCCTGAAAGTGATGAAGTAGGAAGATTGTCTTACTTCGCAAAGTAATCGATCCAGACAGGATCATTGGTATATTATGATCAATCGAACTTCTGCATTTCAATAAATCGCTGATAAGGGCCGGACCGCAGTATAAGTTCGTCATGGTACCCTTGCTGGATAATCTTACCTTTTTCAAGTACCACAATGATATCGGCATCTTGGATAGTAGATAGTCGGTGTGCAATCACGATAGATGTTCTACCGCGCATGACATTACTTATTGCATCTTGTACAAGTCGTTCGGATTCAGAGTCTAAAGCTGATGTAGCTTCGTCGAGTATCAATATCGGCGGATTGCGTATAATGGCCCTTGCTATGGTCAATCTTTGTCTTTGGCCGCCACTGAGTTTGACGCCACGATCGCCTATATTGGTATCATATCCTTCTGGAAGAGCTGAGATAAAATCATGTGCATTCGCAATACGTGCGGCAGCGACTATCTGCTCTTGTGAAGTTCCTTCATGTCCAAAAGCTATGTTACCAGCAATTGTATCATTAAACAAAATAGCCTCTTGACTGACGATACCGAAAAGCTTTCTGAGATCAGCAATTTGAATCTCTCGAATATCGGTGCCATCGAGAGTGA
>JANMMV010000176.1:0-6760 GCA_031373565.1 Saprospiraceae bacterium | reverse complement strand
GATTTTTCCTGTTTTATCGGCTAGGACGACAAACTCATCTCCCCTCGTTTGTGTAAACTTGAAGTTGGTGTGGAAGTTTCCATCGCCGCTGATATCCCGACCTGAAGCCCAGATGACTAGGTAGCCTTTGCCATTAATGATGGTATTACTTGGGAAAGCCCATTTTTTAGGCTTAGACTCTTTGTCAGAAAGAAAATAGCCACCGATATTCACGTCCGTATCGCCGCTATTATACAGTTCGATCCAATCCTCGCCGTCGTCAAAGTTGTCCTTGAATGTACGTAGATTGGATGCAGAGTACTCGTTGATGACGATTTGAGAAAATCCATCGATCGAGATAAAAGTAGCTATGATAATAAAAAGGTAATTTCTTAATCGCATATCTATGAATTAGGGTGAGTTGACTGCGAAGATATGTATTAAGCTGCGCACTGCAAACAATAAATAGATCAAACGTCGTTTATGCCTACTTTTGATACTTTTTACGTTCATTTTTAGGGATGCGTGCAACGCCACGGCAAGCCACCCAACTAGGAACACTTCCTAGCCACGGCAAAAGATGGACAACATTTATTTGCTTCCAATATTTTACTCCCAAATAGGTACATGTCTTACTTTTTTTTACCAATTTTGCGCCCTCATCAAAAATCCAATCATATGTCCGTAGCGAAAAGAGACGTCAAAAGAATCACGACGCATATCTTGCACTCTATGAAAGCCCAAGGAGAGAAGATTTCTATGCTTACGGCGTATGATTATAGTATAGCCAAGATTTTGGATAGTGCAGGTATAGACATACTGCTAGTAGGAGACTCAGCGTCCAATGTCATGGCTGGACATCAAACGACACTACCCATCACCCTTGAGCAAATGATTTATCACGCACAATCAGTGATCAGAGGGGTTGAGAGAGCATTGGTCGTGGTAGATCTGCCCTTTGGCACCTATCAGGGCAATAGCACAAAAGCACTTAATTCGGCCATCGCCATCATGAAAGAAGCGGGCGCTCACGCCGTGAAGCTCGAAGGAGGCGCAGAAATCGAGGAGTCAGTGAGACGCATACTTTCTGCCGGTGTACCCGTCATGGGCCATTTGGGCTTGACCCCACAAAGTATTTATAAATTTGGAACCTATTCAGTACGCGCCAAAGAGGAAGAAGAAGCGTTGAAACTCATGTCAGATGCAAAACTCCTAGAAGAGATAGGCTGCTTTGCGATCGTACTGGAAAAGATCCCTGCTGAGCTAGGTGCTAAAGTAGCCAAAGAGTTATCCATACCCGTCATCGGCATTGGCGCTGGCAATGGGGTCGATGGCCAGGTACTCGTCGTGCATGATGTCATCGGTTTGACCAAAGATTTCTCACCCCGGTTTTTACGCAGATATCTCAACCTTTTCGAAACCATCCAGACTGCCGTAGGCCAATATATTCAAGATGTAAAATCGGGTGACTTCCCTAACGAAAACGAACAATACTAACCTCAAGATGGCATTAATAAAAAGATATAAATATATTTTACTCATTCTGGTAGCCCTTATTACGGGCCTTTATTTCTTCATAGGAAAAGCTATTCTTGATCCCAATACCAAGGCCGACGACAATACCTATATTGAGATTCCAACAAACGCGTCCTTTGACGATGTCGTACAGATCTTGGAGTCCAAACAAATCTTACTGAGCTCCGCAACTTTCAGTAGAGTTGCCTCACTGATGAAATACAATAAGAGCAAAGTACCGGCAGGTCGTTACAAAATTGACAATGGCATGTCCAATAAAACGCTGATCGGCAAGCTGAGGTCAGGAGATCAAGATGCTTCCAAAGTCGTCGTTAACAACATAAGGTTGATATCTGACCTAGCGGGTAAAGCTTCGAGGTATTTTGAAACTGATTCGATGGGGTTTTTAACCTATTTTAGTGATACGAATACGTATACGCAACTTGGTTTTAACCGTGATAATTTTATGACCATGTTCATACCGAACACGTATCAAATGTTCTGGACGACGACACCGGAAAAATTTGTCACCAGGATGAAAAAAGAATATGATGACTTCTGGAAACCTGAACGCGAAAACAAATTGAAAGCTCTTGGTATCGATAAAACACAAGCATACATCATCGCCTCGATCGTAGAAAAAGAATCCAATTACGACCCCGAGAGACCCACGATTGCGGGTGTGTACTTAAATCGTTTCTTGGCAGGCGAAAAACTGCAAGCTGATCCTACCGTTGTCTTTTCGATGGGAGATTTCAGTATACAGCGGGTGTTGTTTTCTCACTTGGAGACGGACTCACCTTACAACACCTATAAATATGCTGGGCTGCCACCTGGACCTATTTGTATGCCATCTACCGCGAGTCTTGAAGCTGTCGTGAATGCCGAGCGTCATCAATATATGTTCTTCTGTGCCAAAGCCGATAATAGTGGGAAACATGCCTTTGCCGTGACGTATGAAGAACACCAGCGCAATGCAGATGCATTTGCTGCGTGGATGAATCAACAGGGAATTAAGTAGAAATTAGAAATTAGAAATTAGAAATTAGAAATTAGAAGTTAGAAGTTAGAAATTAGCACTTCGACAAGCTCAGTGACCGGAATAATAAGTTAGCAGAAAGCAGTTAGCAGTTAGCAGTTAGCGGTTAGCAGAAAGCAGAAAGCAGTTAGCGGTTAGCAGAAAGCAGTTAGCAGTTAGCTCTTAGCAGTTAGCAGTTAGCGGTTAGCAGTTAGCGGTTAGCAGTTAGCGGTTAGCAGTTAGCAGTTAGCGGTTAGCAGTTAGCACTTCGACAAGCTCAGTGACCACCTTTAGAAATATAAAAAAGAATCGTTTCCTGCAAAAGCGAAATTCAATATATCATGAGAAATTTACACAATCGAGTCAACAAAGAAGTACTCAAAAACCAATTGGCGCACGATAGTCGACCACGAGTCACGCTATCATTCTACCAATATTATCATCTGCGCAATCCGAAGCTTTTTAGAGACCATTTCTATATATTGCTCCATCGTTGTGATATATATGGAAGAATATATGTGTCTTACGAAGGTGTCAACGCACAGATTTCGGTACCCCAAGAGAACATAATCTTGTTTGAAGAAGCACTCGCGACCATCACCTTTCTTGCCGATATTCGACACAACTATGCGATCGAAGATGACGGTAAGTCTTTCTATAAGCTCATCATCAAGGTGAGAGATAAAATCGTAGCCGATGGACTCGACGATGAAAGTTTTGATGTGACAAATAGGGGAACCCATCTCAAAGCGGATCAATTTAATCAGTTAGCGGATCAGCCCGATACCATTATCGTCGACATGCGCAATCATTACGAAAGTGAAGTTGGGTACTTTACAAATGCCATCAGACCTGATGTTGAGACCTTTAGAGAAGCGCTGCCGATCGTAGAAAAGATGCTCGAAGACCACAAGGATAAGCATATCATCATGTACTGTACTGGTGGTATCCGTTGCGAAAAAGCAAGTGCTTACTATAAGCACAAAGGATTTGAAAACGTCTATCAAGTCGAAGGCGGCATTATAGAATACGCACGCAAAGCAAAAGAATTGGGTATAGAGAATAAGTTTATTGGCAAAAATTTTGTTTTCGATGATCGCCTCGGCGAACGAATTTCAGAGGAGATCGTTGCCAAATGTCACCAATGTGGCAAAACGTGCGACAACCATAAAAACTGCGCCAACGATGCTTGTCATATCTTGTTTTTACAATGCGACGAATGTGCCGTAGCTTATGAAAATACTTGCTCTACCAAATGTCGAGACTTCAATAGGCTAAGCCCCAACGATAAAGATGCGTTGCGCAAAACGATCAGCTTCAATGGCACCCAATTTGGAAAAGGAAGGTACAAAGCACACCATAAGGACACACCACTAGAAATCCCAAATCATACCGATGAATCATAATCCACACAGTCCCACCGCGGATCAATTACAGGATATAAAAAATATCGTTTTTGATTTTGGCAATGTGCTTTTAGATATCGACTATACAAAGAGTTATGATCGCTTGACGCAATTGCTAGGGTATGATGCTAATCCTGCTGTGGCTCCGGCAACGGTTGTCAAAGCCATGAATGAATATGAAATGGGAAAAATCACCATGGAGACTTTTCTGTGGAATCTCCAGCAGCTAGCCACCAAAGAAATGCCGCAAGGACGAGAACTCATTGATGCGTGGAATGACATGTTGGTCGCATTGCCAGAAGCGCATTTTGATTTTCTATTGCGCTTACGCCAAAAATACAATGTTTACCTGCTATCTAATACCAATGAGATCCACTTGGATTGGGTATATAGATATCTCAAGAATACGTATCAGATTATGGACTGGGATACAAGATTCTTTACGAAAACGTACTATTCTCATTTGGTGCGAATGCGCAAGCCCAACGACGATATCTATGCTTATGTCCAGCAAGACGCGACGTTAGAACCGTGTGAGACCTTATTTTTTGACGACATCTTGGCCAATTTGGATGCACCCGCCAAACTCGGTTGGATGATCTATCATCATGACCCTAGTGATAGCATAATAGATGTAGTTGAAAAAAAATTACGATTGTTGGGATAAACATTTGCTTTATTGATAAAATGCATTTACATTTGATGCAGATTCTTATTAACACCCTTATTTATTGGCAGGTCTCCCAAGGTCTGCCAATTTTCATTGTGCAATGTCTGACACAACAGAGAAAAAGAAAACATATTGGTCAATAGACGAAGCCAAGCTCAACATGGAGCGCTACTGCGTTTATCAAGATCGATGTCACAAAGAAGTTAGAACCAAGTTACTAGATCATGGCATCTATGGCGACATCTTGGAAGACATCATTTCCGATCTTATATCTAACAACTTTTTGGATGAAGAAAGATACGCAAGATCATATGCTCGTGGCAAGTTCAATATCAAACAATGGGGACGCAATAAGATCAGGGCAGAACTCAAAATGCGCAATGTCTCACCGTATTGTATTCAATTAGGCCTTCAAGAAATCAACGAATCTGATTACGTAAAAACATTAGAAAGTCTAATCTCTAAAAAGGCGCGAACTACCACGTTCAAAAACCAATACGACAAACTTAATAAGTTGACAAGCTTTGCCGTCTCCAAAGGTTATGAATACGAGTCCATAAGAGAGGTGCTAAATGAATTAACGTAAGCCACTATTCCGGTGATTTCGAGTGGTGGCTGAGGGAACTCGAAACCAATCACCTACGTCGTACTTTGATCTTTGTGTATTCGGTGGCTGAGGGAACTCGAAGCCACGATTGCCGGTGATTTCGAGTGGTGGCTGAGGGAACTCGAAGCCACAGTTACAACTTAGGTGGCTGAGGAAACTCGAAGCCACAACCTACTTTTTACCTGCTTTCGCATGGTCTTCTAGGAACTTTGCTAAACCTATATCCGTCAACGGATGGTAAAGCAAACCTACTATCGAACTAAGTGGACACGTCACCACATCAGCACCCGCTTTAGCAGCTTGTACGATATGAAGTGGTGTGCGAATAGATGCAGCTAGAATCTCAGTCATATATCCTTGGATAGAATAGATCGACGCTATTTCTTCTATCAGCTTAATACCATCCCAAGAGATGTCGTCTACCCTACCCACAAATGGAGATAGATAAGTTGCTCCTGCCTTCGCAGCTAAGATCGCTTGCCCTGCTGAAAATACTAACGTACAGTTGGTGTTGATACCAGATTCTGAGAAATAAGAGATCGCTTTGATGCCGTCCTTGATCATCGGTACTTTCACTACGATATTATCGGCAAGGTCCGCTAGACGCTCACCTTCGGCAATCATTCCCTTGTAATCTGTTGCTATCACTTCAGCGCTGACATCGCCTTCCACGAGCTTACATATTTTTTTATAGTGCTCAAATACCGCCTTGTCACCAGAGATACCTTCTTTAGCCATCAATGATGGATTGGTAGTAACGCCGTCCAGTATACCGAGATCTATCGCTTCTTTGATCTGATCAAGATTTGCCGTGTCTATAAAAAATTTCATCAGTTTATTTTTATTTATTTTTTAAAGGTCTGACGGAATCTTTGATAAAAAATAATCATCGCGGTTTGTGTAAAATAAACCCTGATTATTTTTTATGTCGATTTCATCTTTATGATTTGAAGTGGTGGAGAGACAAAAAAAATGTGAGGAAATACACCGCGACGCTCGACCACCTACCCTTGCTGCATTTCTGCCCTGGTGGATTTAGCGGGAGCTGTCCGTATATCCCTCACGGCGGCAAAAGTACAATCATTTTTGATAAATCAAAGAAAAAATGACAAATTTCGATATCTCAATCGAAGATTCATCATTTCTAAGCGACAGCTCACAACTTTGGTCGCTGAAAACCGATGTACATCAACATTAGAAGTGTTAACTACTGAAGCATTAAGCCCCAGAGGGGCGACATTTTGGTAAAACCTACGCCACGTACGCATAGCCCCATCGGGGCGGCATTTTTCGAGTCGGTGGCTGAGGGAACTCGAAGCCACAATCGCTGGTGATTTCGAGAAGCCTCAATCACCTACGTCGTATTTTAAAGTGCTAACTTCTATGTGCACCAAGCCCCAGGGGGGCGACATTTTGGTAAAACCTACGTCACATATGCACCAAGCCCCAGCGGGGCGACATTTTGGTATAACCTACGCCACGTACGCATAGCCCCAGCGGGGCGACATTTTGGTAAAACCTACATCATGTATGCATAGCCCCAGCGGGGCGACATTTTGGTAAAA
>JANMMV010000135.1:0-2639 GCA_031373565.1 Saprospiraceae bacterium | reverse complement strand
CGTTGATTTCATGATAAAAACTACCATCAAGTCCCGTATTCATTAGTGTATAGACGGTCAAGCCAAGGGTAGCCGCTGCGGCTCCGATACTAAGTCTTTTGGCAGTGTCACCACTCGTCATAAATACAACTAGCCCAGCTAGTATCGGTATCAATATTTGTAATAAACTCAGCATCTATCTTAGAATAATATAAAGTACAATAAAAATAATGTCATGCCTATCGCCATCGCAATGATGTAATGGCTGATGTATCCGCTCTGCAATTTGCTCGTGATCGTAGATAATGTATTACTAACTGAACCTACACCATTTACAGCGCCGTCGATCACCTTTTGCTCTACCGTAGTATCTAGGAAACCAGCCAAATATCTAGCAGGTTGGCCAATGGCACCATCGTAGACATCATCGAGATAGTATTTGTTTTGCAGAAGGTCGCCCACGCTATTTTCAGCATGAGAGGCCACAGGTAAACCACGCTTAGATACATACATATGATAAGTTACAGCGATAACCGCTAATATGGCAGCCATCGAGATACCGATCATGGTCCACTCAGTGCTATGGTCTAGATGGTGACCTTCGATGATAGGAACGACTGGAGCTAGAAAGTGCATCAACGCCTTGTCACCGTGAAATAGTTCTGGTACATTCAGCATACCACCGACTACAGACAAGATGGCCAATACGGACATAGGCAAAGTCATACTCAATGGAGACTCGTGGATATGGTGCTGGACTTCATGGCTAGCACGATTTTCGCCCCAGAATGTCAAGAAATACATACGCATCATATAGAAAACGGTGATCAACCCGGTCATGAGACCTAAGCCCCATAAGACAGGAGATTTCATATAGGCTGCCGCCAAAATATTATCTTTGGAAAAGAAACCAGCAAACGGTGGTACAGCAATGATCGCCAAAACACCTATCAAAACTAGGATATGTGTCCATTTCATTGAGCTTCTTAAGCCACCCATGTTTGTCATGTCTTGTTCGCCTGACATACCGTGGATGACACTACCTGCACCTAAGAACAACAATGCTTTGAAAAATGCATGTGTCAATAAGTGGAAAAATGCCGCTTCATATGCACCTAAACCCAGAGCAAAAAACATAAGACCTAATTGACTTACCGTCGAGTAAGCGAGTACTTTTTTGATATCGTTTTGCTTGATAGCGATCGTACCTGCGACTATTGAAGTGATCAATCCTACACACATGATGAGATCAAGTGTCATCGGTGCCATCGAGAATAATACATTGCTTCTGACAATCACATAGATACCAGCCGTTACCATCGTAGCCGCGTGTATGAGCGCACTCACGGGCGTAGGACCTGCCATCGCATCTGGCAACCACGTAAATAATGGTATTTGTGCACTTTTGCCGGTCGCACCTGCAAAAAGTAAAAGCGTAATCAAACCTATTGTTCCAGCACTTGCAATGGTTAGTTTTTCGCTAACCAAGAGCTCTGAAAATGTCAGCGTGCCATACGTTTTTGCGATGATGATCAAGCCGATTACGAGTGCCAGATCACCTATTCTATTCATGACAAATGCCTTTCGAGCCGCCGCATTGTATTCATTATTAGAAAACCAAAATCCTATCAATAAGTAGGAACAAAGTCCTACACCTTCCCAACCTACAAACATCAAGGCATAATTATTGGCCATGACCAAGATCATCATGAAGAAAATAAAGAGATTTAGATACGAAAAGAAACGATTAAATCCTGCGTCATCATGCATATAACCGATCGAGTAGATATGGATCAGCGCGCCGATGCCCGATATGATCAATAGCATACTAATACTCAGCCTGTCTATCAAAAATGCAAATGGAATATTCATATCTCCTACCTGAAACCAGTCAAAGAGATGCACCTCAAGCGCACTTCCGCTAGAAATCATCCCGAATAGTACGCAGCATATCACAAATGATAAGATTGGCCATAGCGAGCCGTGGAGACCAGCGAGATTTTTTGAGATCTTGGACCCGAATAGTACGTGGATCAGAAAACCCAATAGGGGTAGTCCAGGTACGAGTATTGTTAGTAATTGTATGTTTTGGTTGTTCACGTCTGTATATTGATTAAATTACTACCATTTAAGATTATTGAGCGCATTAATGTCGAGCGATCTAGTGTTTTTATAGATCATTACGAGCATCGCTAAGCCTACTGCTACTTCAGCAGCAGCTACAATCATGATAAAAAATACAAAAGTCTGCGCACTAGGATCGTTGTGATGTTTTGAGAAGGCTACAGCCAAAATATTAACTGAGTTGAGCATAAGTTCTATGCTCAAGAACACTACAATCAGGTTTCTTCTCGTCAAAACGCCCAAAACGCCTATGCTAAATAGAATAAAGGACAAGATCACAAAGTGATTGATCGATAAATAATGAAATGCACTAGTCGGTTGTATCATATCTTAATCGTTGAGTTCTCTTTTGTTAAAAATGACGACACCAATCATCGCCGATAGGAATAAGGCACTGGTCAGTTCGAAAGGTATCAAATATTCTCCAAATAGTACTTTGCCGAGTGTCTTGGCATCTCCGATACTGGTAAGTTGTGATTGGTCGGTAGCCATCAGATCCGTTTTCATCAAGCTTGCCAATAATACAAACAGAAACA
>JANMMV010000106.1:0-2988 GCA_031373565.1 Saprospiraceae bacterium | reverse complement strand
GGACAGGCATCATCTTATCTATGTTTAGCATTACAGCGATAAACCTGATCTTTAAATCTACCTATGGAGATCAGCTGAATGATGTGCAGATGATCACAAAGGAACTCTTGATTTTTGGTATGGTAGGACTCCTTCTGTTTTATATTATTCCAAGAGAAAAGTTAACGCTTGATTCTATTGGACTGCATAATCGACATTGGAAAAGATCATTATTGTTAGCAGCGGTCGTATTTATTGTATGTATTGCTGCCATGTTGCTTTGTGTCGAATTTTCAAAATTAATGGGCTGGAAATTTGGTGAGTCCAAATCATTTGACCTACTATCAAAACCTGTCATTGCATTTATCACAATCAGAGCAGGGGTAGCTGAAGAAATATTTATGCGAGGCTTTTTACTGGAACGTTTTACAGCTTTAACAGGAAAAAAATGGATGGCTTTTTTGTTGTCGACCATTCCTTTTGGACTATTACACTATCCTCAAGGGTATGCAGGTATTTTAATATCTACGGTCGCTGGTGCTATCTTTGCTTTATTTTATTTTTGGAAAAAGGACCTAAAATCTAATATCATTGCTCATTTTTTGATTGATTTCATTCCAAATGTTCTTCTTGTATAAGTCATTTATTGTATCCATCATTAAACGATAAAGGCATTTCATTTTTTACATCCAATGGCTTCCTACACGTATATATGTGATGTCGCTTACCCATACAGTAATAATATTGTCAACCGTAAAATTCCTATTCAAAATATGATCTGATGTCACGAAATCATGTTCGGAATCTGTGGTGGCAGACATAAGCAGCCTTGCCCAATCCATCACCCATCCGAATGGTGCATCCAAGTTTAAAGAAAAATTTATTGTCAATGTGCGCAACCAATGGATGCCGGTCAATGCCAAAGACATCGTTTGCTTTTGTAAAGACCAGGTTAATTTTATGTACATGGCCAGTGGCGAGAGATACATGGTAGATTATGTGACACTGGAAGAAATAGAAGAATTACTAAATCCAAAACAGTTCTACCGCGCAAATCGTCAATATATCATCAATATCGATAACATACATACCGTCAAACCCCTGGATAACTCAAAATTGCTAGTGAAACTTCACGAACCAAACCATAAGCTAGGATCGATATGAGCAGGCTCAAAAGTCCTGAATTCAAAAAATGGATGGATTTATACTTATTATTTACAACAACTATCAATAAATAAAAATATAAGAAATGAGTTTCAAAAATTCAACAACGAGTACTAACGCTTATACTTGGATAGGAAGGATCAGATACCCATCCTCTGTACCTGCAGCTACTCTTTTATGATGATAAGATAACATAACTCCGACGCTATCTTATGAAAGAGAAAGTACCGTAGTACTTAAAATTGTTTTTAATATAGTATTTGACATTCTTGCTATTTTAGGGAATCAATCAATATTTTATCTTATGTTTCTTTGGAAATAATCAAGGGTTTCAAGTCGTACTTTCACAAATAATGATATCGCTACTTAGTCGGTTGCTCCATTTTGGCGATTCAATTGACCCTATCCATTTTTAGATCCAATATCGTCCCGTCCTTCACCAGATCAAAGGATGCTTCCATTTTACTTGTCGTCAGAGATTTTAAGGTCATGATCACTTCATTTGAGTGATCTGAATCATCTCTAAGTAGATATTTGGAAGCATCTCCGTCATGGTTAATGTATAGAATTGAGAGCTTTTTTACTTCTGCTTGACTTCATTAAATTTTACAACTTTAAGCTGTTGTTCTGAATTGTTTTTAATTTTAGGAGTTTCGCCAGAGCTTGTAGATAGATAATATCTTGTTTCTTTCCACCCACAACCATCTTCTAATATAAATTTTGTACTACCTATTCCACCATAATATACGCCATGCCTAATTAAATAGTTTTTATTGCTGTTTAAAGTGACATCAAATTCGGCTCCGGGGTATGGAAAGTAACCATTTGGCGGACCTGACCAAAATTCATCAATTTTATTCTCAGTAGCAATCGTGCCATTAGGATTTACAGTTATTTCAAAAAGCATATATTGGTGAACCACGTGTTTTAAATTATTTGCTGGCAATCCATACTTTAAATTTATCCAATTATTCCATGCTTTGTTTAGCTCTCCAAATGACCATGAAGGATCATATTTTACTTTATATGTAAAACTATTTATTTGTCCTGAAAAATCTCTTGGTTCAAATAATGACGCAGTTAAATTAGTATTATACAGGTTTTCTGGAATGCAATCGCATTTGTCAGGATTTCCAGATGGACCTGGAAGAGTAGTTGGATTGATTGGTTCTGCACCTGATCTACATTTATCACGACAAAAATTATCTACTACAAATCTTTCAGTTCCATTCCAACCACCCATATCCACTGATAACATCACCCCTTCTACATTACTTAGCACATCTTGAAAAGTTGTGCAGCCGTTATTCCCATACACCGTCCAAGTTCCATCAATGTTGTTAGGTAAATAATTATCTTGGCATTTTCCAAATGAAACACAGAAATTTTTATAAGTTGAATTTACAGGAAGGTCATTGTTTGATGTAAATTTAATTGCTTTTTGCGGATTAATACCGAATTCAATCTTTTGTAAAGGATTAAAACCTTTGTAAAAAATAACATATGGCTTTACGGTTGCATTATTATTAATCATTTTAATATCAAAACATAGACATTTTCCAAAATATGGCGAAAAGTCCCCCTTAAAATCAAAATTATTGTACATGTATGTTGCTCCACCTCTATCTTCGACAAACAAACCTTTGGAAGAATTATTTCCATTTTGGAAAGTTTCTAAATTTGCATTTGCAGGTAAACTGCTGTTTGGAGCCAAGTTATGCAATTTCCAGTTAGATGTACCATTTTCAAAATTAATACATTGTGCGTTTACCAAATTCATGAAATCACTACTTACAAGAAGTAGAGTAAGGAGAATAAATCGTTTCATTTTTAATTATTTAAAGT
>JANMMV010000098.1:0-13744 GCA_031373565.1 Saprospiraceae bacterium | reverse complement strand
ACTACTTTATCCAAGCCAGCTATAGTGCGAATCAAAGCCACACCACCACCTGGAACGATACCCTCTTCAACTGCTGCTTTAGTTGCTGCTAATGCATCTTCAACTCTATCTTTCTTCTCTTTCATCTCTACCTCAGTTGCAGCACCTACATAAAGAACGGCAACACCACCAGCTAATTTAGCCAAACGCTCTTGCAATTTCTCTTTATCATAATCAGAAGTCGTTGTTCCTATCTGAGATTTGATCTGACCAATACGACCATTGATATCTTCTTGCTTACCCTTACCGTTGACGATAGTTGTATTATCTTTGTCAACCGTGATTTTCTCCGCTTGTCCAAGATCTGTCAATTCAGCATTCTCTAGTTTGTAACCTTTCTCATCAGAGATCACAACACCACCAGTCAAGATGGCAATATCTTCAAGCATCGCTTTACGTCTATCACCAAAACCCGGTGCCTTAACAGCAACAATCTTCAATCCACCACGAAGTCTATTCACAACTAACGTACCCAATGCCTGACTATCAACATCTTCTGCGATGATCAACAATGGACGACCTGTTTGAACAACTTTTTCAAGAACTGGAAGGATTTCTTGGATGTTTGAGATCTTCTTGTCGTGGATAAGGATCAACGGATTCTCATACTCAGACGTCATATTCTCGGTATTCGTAATGAAATAAGGAGATAAATATCCTCTGTCAAACTGCATACCAATCACTTCATCAACATACGTTTCCGTACCTTTAGCTTCTTCAACAGTGATCACACCGTCTTTAGTCACACGCTTCATCGCATCAGCGATCAATGAACCGATTTCTTCATCATTGTTGGCTGAGATAGAAGCCACTTGCTTAATTTTATCAAAGTCAGAACCTACTACTTCACTTTGTGCCTTTAGATCAGCGATAACAGATGTTACTGCTTTGTCTATACCACGCTTAAGATCCATAGGATTAGCACCTGCAGTTACATATTTCATACCTGCATTTACCATCGCTTGAGCCAACACAGTAGCTGTCGTTGTTCCATCACCTGCCGCATCAGCTGTTTTGGAAGCTACTTCCTTTACCATCTGAGCACCCATGTTTTCAACAGCGTCTTCTAGCTCTATCTCTTTTGCCACAGTTACACCATCCTTAGTAATAGATGGAGCACCAAAGCTTTTTTGTATAACTACGTTTCGTCCCTTTGGACCTAATGTTACTTTTACAGCGTTTGCTAACTGGTCAATTCCAGATTTTAGTTTCGCTCTTGCTTCTGAATCAAAACTGATTATCTTAGCCATATACTTAAATTTATTTAATTAAAAATTGATTTTCAATAGATTGTGATACTTGAATTATAGAATCACTAGGATGTCGTCTTCTCTCATGATCAAATAATCATGACCTTCAAAAGTAATTTCTTGACCAGCATATTTACCATAAAGTACGGTATCGCCTACTTTAACGGTCATTTTTACATCTTCCTTACCAGGACCTACGGCGATAACTTCGCCCTTTTGTGGTTTTTCTTTGGCAGTGTCAGGAATGATGATTCCACCGCTTGTTTTCTCTTCTGCTGCAGCTGGTTTTACAACTACTCTATCGTTTATTGGCTTCATAAATTGAACTTGTTTAAAATGTTTTAACTATTAGAATAACTCTTAACACGTTTATTTTATCACTAATTATGCCAAATGACAATCACATGACATTTTTACTTTATACATCACTAAATGTCATAATGGGCACAAATGTTCGTGACAAAAAGGCAGATGCGTTGTCTTTAAGTTCACTGCGTTGCATTCTGGTAGCGAAAAGTAGCCGACTTACAATAAGATTGTGTTACTGCGAAAGTATTGCACGCGTGGATAACAGATTGCACAAAAATAGTCCGTACCTACGGCACTCAAATATAAGTTATAGGCAAATTTCAACGGATTGAAATCCGTTGTTAACAAGAACCGATGCTACGCATCTCAAAAAAGGCAAGTTGTTATAAACACGCATTGCACATATGTCTAACAGATTACACAAAAATAGACCGTACCTACGGCACTCAAATTGTAATTATAGGTAAATTTCAACGGATTGAAATCCGTCGTTATCATAAAACGATGCTACGCATCTCAAAAAAGGCAAGTTGTTTTTCACACGTATCGCACCGTCCTTCAATCTTACTTTCTATATTGCAGATGCGCTAATGACTTACCTACAAGTGTTTTACGGCCCACTTCCTTAAATCCTAATTTTAAATACAGCTTTTGGGCAGCAGGGTTATCATCATCGACAAGCAAGCCAAGTGTATGATGTTGTTTATGAACGTATTCAGTAATCAAAAAGTCCAACAATCTCGATCCTATGCCCTGTCCTTGTTTGGTTGCATCGACGCCAATGGTATCGATGTAGTGTTCTCCAGGTTGTGTCTCGTCTTCTGGATTAAAGTCTTTATTGTACTTACCGCGAACAAAGGCAACGATCGGTTCTCTCAATGAAACCAAATCTGCGCCATCGTAGATATTGACAGCGGCACAGATGCCATCTTCATCTTCAGCAACCCAGCAGTTTTGATAGGCATATTGATTGTTTTCTCGCTCGACGAAATGGAGCAAAAATGAATAAGCTTTGTCATAGTCACGGTCTCCTATAAATAGATATACGATGTCTTCCATAGCCAACAAAAGATAAGTGGCGATGTAGCTTGCATCAGCAAGTGTTGCTTTACGAATAGTCAAAGTATCGTGCATGTCATCGGCGTCTAAGTCAACCACACTTCTATCGCGCCGCCATCATTTTTTGACACCTTAAATCTTGCTTCGTGGTATGAATTAAGGAGGGCTTCTACTTCCTTTTTCAAAACACCCTGCCCTTTGCCGTGGATGATGGTAATATGTGGATATCGAAGTCTGATCGCTTCTTGCACAAATTCCCTACATTTGGCGAGTTGAAATTCGATGATGCGACCAGGAAAATCATTTGTCATATCCGGCGCTAACTTATCGATATGAAGATCTATCGTATGTTCAAATTTGACTTTAATTGGTTTTGGGGAGCCGATCGACTGTTTATCTTCTAAAAAATCTGCTAATAAGTGATCGGGAAATCCTTCAACTTCTGGTTTGAGCGTCAACGAACCTTCCTTGACAAGGACTATTTTATCTCCTATCTGAATCCGGGCTCTGCCGTCCGGTGCCATTCCTACGTATTTTCCAACACGCTGAGAAGTTTCTAAAACGACCCAATCTCCCACCCACAAGTCTTTGATTTTCAGCATCTGCCGTCAGAACTTGAGTTTTATCTGCATCTTAGCCTCCGTCATCGTATTGCCATTAATCTCATTATTTCCTGAACTGATCACATCAATATTATCATAAGAGACAGTACCGATTCGCCCTTCAATGGTCATGCTTCGTGTCAATCTATATCTTGTATTGATATAAAAACGCGTTCCCCTGTTTTGAAAGAAAGGTATGTAAAATTCATATAGCAGATCATTTTCATAGGCATAAATACGCGCATCAAAGCTGTTGATATCAAAAATAGCATATCGCGCATTGAAAGATAATTTCTTCGCAATAGGCTTATACAATATGTCTTGATACATCATAAATCCCTTAGCTTGATCTCGCTCAGGATGATTAAACAATGACCACTCTACCCTATCTCGGATCTCCCATTCCTTCGAAATCTTATAAGCCAGGTGAAATCTCAACCTATGCTGTTCTGTTTCTACTGGATAATCGATCTTTCCGAGGGCACTGCTATTGATTTGTTTTTGTTCAAAACGATATTGAACATAAAAATCTAGTTTTCGCTTGATGGAATACAGTGCTTTCACAAGGAATTCTCGACCTTCGGTCTGGCCATCTCGACGGTACGACACCCAAGGATTGTTCCAAAAATCCACGTATGTAGAGATCATAATTCGCTTATAAGGTCTTATGTCAAGTCCCATGTAAACACCTCGCTCGTTGATCGGTTGGCTACCTTCTGCAAACGCATTGGCATTCAATACCTGATAATCTGCTGCATAATTGCGGTAAACGACAGACATATCTACTTTTCGATCTAGGCCCAGTAGCACGCCATGAATTTGTGCTAATCCACCATTGCCACTATAGGCTGCTTCTCCAAAAAATGTAGCATTCTGTTTTCGCCATTGATAATCCACACTGACATTGGTTAAGTTATCGCCTGCAAATAAATACTTGCGATACAATGCATCATCGCGCACCAACGGTTTATCAAACTGCGTATACAATCCGTTGAAAGATACCGCCAAATCACGCAATTTGTATTGCACTTTACCACCTACGTTTGATTGGTGGATAGAGTTTTTATTCAATATTTCGGTTTGTGTACGGTGAAAACCATCAAAACGAATACTTCCGAACGCATCAAAATCAGAGTTCTCAGTGGTATCGCGATCTACGCTAGCATCGATAGGCTTATAAGATGCAAAGAGTGTTGTCTGAATCCTAGGATTTACTTGATAGACAAGGCCACCACCTCTAAAAAAATTGACTTCATTGACCGAACTATAAGGACGTATCGTTCTCCCGCTCTTCTTGACATTCATGACGTACGAAGATTTGCCAGCGCCAAAATCATTGTGCAATATGAGGCCTTGTCCCAAACTCACTGCAAAGTCCCCAAGCGCAACCGCCTTTACTTTTGGCGTCAAGTTTTGTGCAAATAGGAAGAATGAATAAAAGTCAAACCCATTTGGGGATCCCTGTCCGAAAAACCTTTCTCCAGGATCTTTTTCCGCGGTAAAACCCGCTTTGAGATTCTGTCCATACTCAAATCTATATCTTACATACAGATGACTAGGGTCTCCATCGAAGGGCGTCTCCCCAGCACTATTGGGTAAAAAGCCTTTGCGTCGCTGCAAAACACGCTTACTTTTGACAAATAAGGTCGAGTTTCCTTCCCTGATCGCATCACGCCAATCGAGATTGATACCCGTCTCTTGTTTACTACATCGCAAGAATGGAAGGACGGTATTGATGACATTGAGATCCCAACCCGGAATGGCTTGTAGTTCTTGAATAGCGATAAAATCACCGAACTCACCCCTGTATAGCAAGAAATTTGAAATCTGTAGTTCGTTGAGTATAAATAGATCCTTGAGCTGCGCTTCGCCTACTGTATTGATATTAAGTGGCCTTAGGTAGTACTGATTGAGATTTTCAAAAATAGTGTTATAATCAAAATTCTCGCTATCGGTCGATTCTAGAAATTCTTCGATCGTATTAGAAATCAACTGATTCACTTCGTCGTTTTCTTCCTGCGCCATGATTTGCGTTCTACATAGCAGGGGTATCATGGCTAAAAGCCCTAATTTAAATAAGCTACGTGAAGGAATGAATCTCATAATGGCTATCTACGGATCAAAGTTAAGGATAATTACAATACGGGCAATTAAATGAAGATTAAAAATGACGGAGTAGTCCCAAACTAGGGTTATCGTTATGGCCAATAACGGCAAATCGAACAAACATGACGCACAAGCAAGAGAACTGACGAGTGAAAGCCAAGGAGAGTAACTTCCACATAAAAATGGTATCTGGATGGCAGCATGCGTACAGAAAATGAAAAGAAAACACGTAGATTTATATTCGGTAAGCGATTAAATATAGTGAAAGCCACAAATTATTTGCAACATATTGTTATGAAAACCATATTATATACCGAAACGATAAATAATGAGACCTAAACTACTCATCGTTAGAAGAATTATTTGAAATAAAAGCATGAAATACTAAACATTCTTTTTATCTTTCCGCTGTGAATCAAATTGCTAGACTACTCAAAAGCTATCGCACATGGATAAAAATACGAAAGAGCTTTTAAGTTTGGTGCGCAAATGAACAGATTAGATCAAAGCAAAAGAATA
The DNA here is from genome assembly GCA_031373565.1 of Saprospiraceae bacterium. Lineage (GTDB taxonomy): Bacteria > Bacteroidota > Bacteroidia > Chitinophagales > Saprospiraceae > OLB9. Next base: position 7,860 of record JANMMV010000098.1, on the reverse strand, counting down.
ACTGTGATCTAGAATAAATACAAGAATATAAAACTCCTATAGATGTGGATGATATTGAATTGAAAATGGATAATTTGGATATATTTCACTACACAAGTAGAGAAGAAGTTAAATTAATTACTAGATTCAAATCAATCTCTTTTGATGAATATTTGGCAACGAGATGTTTAATAATTAATTCACTTCTTTGTCCTGCCTATCTTCTAGCTCAGCAAGCTATTGAGAAATTATTAAAATGTGTAATATTGACATATGATAAGGAATATAGCTTAAAGAGACATAACAATCATGAAATTCAACCAATGATAAAAGTTTTGGAGGAATATACAAATAGGAACTTGTCTGAGTATGATCAATTGTGCGAGAATTTATTTCATGGATTTCAAATGCTAAGGTACCCAGATAATTATATCAAATCCGATAAAAATCATATTGTCATAAAGAGTGAAGAAATTCAAGAAATTGATAAAATCTATTTTGCATTATACGATATTATGAACTTACCACTTGAAATAAAGTATTTAACTACAGGGCTATATAATTGTCTTACAAATGAAAAGAAAGATAAAAGTTATGAAATTTGCGTCCTGAATAATATTCAATTTTTATTTGAAAGAAAAAGACATGAAGATTTAAGAAACTTAATTACGAAGTCACTGAATAGGTGATTAATAGAGCCTTAATCTAACAAGTGATACACGCAACGGCGACCTTTTGGGCCAAAAGCCTTGATCACAACTGAGTTTATCGCAGCCGCTATAAGCAATTTAACAGACAACATAAACAACATAAAACGACAAAAGATGAGTAAAATTCTAAGCATTTTTAATAACAAAGGTGGCGTTGGTAAAACGACATATATGTTTCATATTGCTCACCTATTGTCAAGACAACCTCACAATAGAAAAGTTCTTATAGTTGACTGCGACAGTCAATGTAACGTGACTTCTTACGCAATGGATGATACGACCATCCAAGCTTCTTGGCAACCAAGTGGTAATAGTATTTTTAGAGTAATTGAACCTGTTTATGAAGGTCTCGGAGATTTTGCTCAAATCCCACCAACACGGCTTACAAATAATTTATTCTTGGTTCCGGGCGACCTTAACCTTAGTCTATATGAAGACAGACTTGGGGATACTTGGAATAGTGCAAAAGGGGGTAGTCGTCCAGACATTAGAATACAAACGGCAATATTTAGATATATTAATTGGTGTGTTGAACAATTTGAGATTGACTTAGTTTTAATTGACCTTGGTCCAAACCTTGGAGCCTTAAACAGAACACTTATAAGTTCAAGCGATTTATTTATTACTCCTCTAGCTGCTGACTTATTTTCATTAAAAGGAACTGAAAATTTAGGAAATAAATTATTGGTCTGGGCTTCAGAATGGAGTCAAATTCGTAACGCATATACAGCAAACGACATCACAATCCCAAATGGCACGCCCAATTTTTTGGGTTACGTTTTACAACAACATAACATTAGAGATAATGCCGCAGGAATGACCAAGGGTTGGCAAATTTTTGCTAACCAAATTGCACCAACAATTACAACAAACATTATAAACAAATTAGCACCCCTACATCAAGTTGTTGTTCGTGCAGACTTTAACTTAGTACAAATTCCAAACCTTCACAGTTTAATCCCTTATTCACTAAATGCCAAAAGACCAGTATTTGACTGCACACATAGAGAAGGATTAACTGGTGCTCACATCACAGCTGCAAGAGACAGCGTAAACCATTTCACTGACATTGTAAATACAATTAATGCAGAAATATAAAAAATGTTTGTAGCAGCACCTAGTAAAAGTAGCGGCTTAGAGGTTAAGTCAAGCTTTCCCAATGTGCCGGCATCAGTTGAGCTTTTTATGAAGTTCGGTGGTGGCAGACAGTTTTGTGCTTCGAAATCGCCAACTTCTTGTAGCTGCAAATCGGTATCGACTATTCTATAGCGACAGTGCTAAATGCGAAGTAGACTTTTAAAACATAAAACAATTGAAATAAAATGAACTTAAATACCAGTTTAAAAGGGCGCTTACGAAACACCAACTTGCCATTGACTAATGTTCTTTATCCTTTGTTTGAGGCAGTTGTAAATTCCATTCACTCAATTGATACCGCAATAAAGTTGAAAGGTAATTCTTCAACTATGGACGGAATTATTACAATCAAAATTTTACGGTCATCACAGTTTACAACTTCTACAGATATTAAGCCCGACATTATTGGTTTTGAAATAATAGACAATGGAGTTGGTTTCAATACTGAAAATTACAACTCATTTCAAACTTTAGATTCCGAGTATAAAATAGCTTTGGGTTGTCGAGGTGTTGGAAGATTGCTTTGGCTCAAAGCTTTCAATAAAGTAAGCGTAAAAAGTGTTTATGAAGAAAACGGACAAGTATTTACAAGGACTTTTGATTTCAGCGCATCAAACGACATACAAAATGAAAATGTAAAACTAACACCTAGCGCAAAGATTGAAACATCAATTAAGCTACTTAACGTTCATAAAGAATATTTAAAGTATTTACCTAAAATGGCACCGACAATATCTCGTGATCTACTTGAACATTGTTTATGGTATTTTATTCGTAATGGTGGTGCACCTGAAATTATTGTGGACGATACAACTGAAAAAATATCACTTTACAAAGAGTATGAAGCATTAATGATTAATGCATCCGAAACAGCCACATTCAATATAAAATCAAGAACATTTGATATTACTCATGTCAAACTCAAATCTTCCTTACAGAATAAGCATAACATTATTTATAGTGCTGCTGATAGAGTTGTAAAGGAAGATTCGCTACAAGGAAAAATCCCAGGGCTATTTGGTTATTTAAATGATGGTACAGAAAACTTTGCATATATGTGTTTTTTAACATCTGATTATTTGACTGAAAAAGTAAATCCCGAAAGAGTTGGTTTCAACATTACTGAAACCGTTGAAGGAATATTTGCTGATGATGAAATTTCATTTACAGAAATTAGAAGTAACGCACTAAAAATAATTACAGAATATTTAGACCAATACTTAACAGAGAATAAGCAAATTGGGATAAAACGATTGACCGACTTTGTTGATGCGAAAGCCCCAAGATACAGGCCAATATTAGGAAGATTAACTGATAGCGAAAAAATAGTTGACCCGAGTATTTCAGATAAAGATTTGGACATAAAACTTCACTCCCATTTGATGGCGTTTGAATCACAACTACTTGCCGAAGGGCACGATTTAATGATTCCTGATGGAATTGAAAATAAAGAAGATTACTCCAAACGCATTGATGATTATTTGTCAAAGGCAAGTGACTTGAAGCGATCTGATTTGGCGAACTATGTTGCGCACAGAAAGGTAATTCTTGATTTGCTTCGCAAGGCAATAAAAAAAGGAACAGATGGTAAATATTCAAAAGAAGATGTTTTGCATAAATTAATTATGCCAATGCAGACAGTAAGTAATACTTTAAAATTTGAGGACAGCAACCTATGGCTTGTTGATGAACGCTTAGCGTTTCACAACTTTTTAGCATCTGACAAAACATTGACTTCAATTCCTATTACAAAATCAGATTCACCTAAAGAACCTGACTTATTAGGATTAAGTGTTTATGATAATCCGTTACTTGTTAATGATGGAGATAATTTGCCCCTTGCTTCAATAACTGTTGTTGAAATAAAAAGACCAATGAGAAATGATGCAAAAGCAGGAGAAGAAAAAGACCCGATTGAACAGGCATTAGGTTATTTAAAGAGAGTTCGAAACGGAACTGTAACGACGGAAGCGGGAAGACTAATTCCAAATTCAGAACAAATCCCTGGATTCTGCTATATTATTTGTGATTTAACCCCGACAATTAAAGACAGATGTGCTTTGTTTAATTTAAAAGTTACATCTGACAAACTTGGATATTTTGGTTACAACGATAACTACAATGCATACATTGAAGTGATTTCGTTTGACAGACTTTTGAATATGGCAACCGAAAGGAATAAAGCATTCTTTGACAAATTAGGACTACCATCAGCGTAAAAATTCAACGCCACCCTCGACTTAGGCTGTGCTAAGGCCTGTGAAGGTTTGCGTTATGGTAGTGTCCTGATAGCTTCGCCGTAGACACATTTACAGCTGGACTCATTATGGACGAAAATGAAAATGGGGATTTTTTTACATCATAACCAAAAAAAACGATGAATAGAGCGAGTGCAGATGTAGGTCTTATCCCGTTAAAGACAGGACAAGTTGTTCAATTCATTTAATCTTCGCAGACCTATCAATATCATTGGCGAAAATGAGCTCAAAAAGGACCTAAAAGGGCATGTTCTGACTTATGTTTATATAATCAACCTATATCGATCAATGGGCTCGTATATATGCCACTTAGCTTCCAGACCCATTTTCGATCACCTAAATATAAAAGTAGCTTAATATTGCTCTACATCAGTGGTTTTTAGCTACTTTTGGAGTGTAAAGGAAGTTTTTGAGAGAGTGACGTCACAAAGCATAGCATTTAATGATCATTTATATGATGAAGTACATTTTAACCGTTATTCTATATTTTACCCTAAGTGTAGTGACTAGTATATTTTCTCAGTCAAAGCCTTCTGAATTAATACCCAATACCACATCTCTAACAAGTAAATCAACGTATTACGGAGAACTACTGAATTGGAATGGTCCAAAAAAACTATTTTCTATAAGTCATACGAAGGATGGCAAAGTTACAGATGCTGATTTTTTTGATATAAATGGTAAGAAAGTGGGTAGCTGTACTTATATAGATAATTATCCATACACAGGTACTATGCTTGATCATGATTTTATTTGGACAGTTATTACTAAAAAAACTTATGTTAAAGGATTTGTAGTGGGGACAATCATTGAATATGACATTACATTCAAAGAGATGAATAAATATGCGGCCAATAACTTACCAACTATGAATGCTGAAAATTATCAAAAAGCCAGCACTAAAGATGGAAAGCCATATAATGGTAAGTTTGTAGTTGAATATGCACTTGTTGAGTATAAGAATGGGTTAATGCATGGGTTCAAGAAAAATTTTGACTTTTTAACAAGAGACACGACAGAAATCATTTCTTATCTGAATGGGAAGAAGGAAGGTGTTTATCAATATTTGGCTATCAAGGACTCAGTACTTGCGCAAGGATATTACAAAAACGATCAACCGTTTTCGGGAAGCTTTTTGGACTTGAATCAATTTGTTTTTAAAACGTTTAACGTATTTGAAGAAGGTGTTTTAGTCGGTATTAATACCTACCAGTTTGCATATTTTCCTAATAAAACAAATAAGATTAAGTCCTACAAATTGATCAACACCTGTAGTTTTAAAGATAACAAAGCGGTAAGTGGTTCCTATTACGATAAAACAAAGTACAAGTTTTTTTCGTATGCAGATGGAGATCTAACCAGGGTATATTCGATCAACGATAAAAAATTTGATACTACAGAGATTCAATCATATTATAAAGGAAAATTTCATGGTTATTGTAAATCAAAAATAAATGCATTTGCCAATGACCTTGCCGTAGGTTATTACCGTAATGGCGAACCGTATATTGGTGAATTTAAAGATCTGAAAGATAAAAATATAATCAATCGGTATGTAAATGGGTACCATATTGCTTCAATGGATTACACTGTCGGTACACCTCCTAACTTTTATACTTTCACAAATGGTAAAAAAGATGGTGCGTCACTTCAGCGAATAGCATATTCAGGTGACACCACCAGATATCACAGTATATATAAGGAAGGACTCCCTTTTGAAGGTCAAATCTGTGTTGGAAACGAAATTCTTAGATATAACAATGGAAAGTTGAATGGACAGTGCGTACTGCTGGATGGTTCAAAGAAAAAAATTCGTAAAAAAACGTACTACATTAATGGTGTAATCACGAAAGTTGTTCATTATAAAGTATTTAATAGCATTGATTCTATTGCTACGAATTATGTCGACGGTCGCATAATAAGTGGTCAGGACATTCAATATGCTGATTATACCACCAAAGCATTTACTTATCAGGAGGGCTTTATTACAGGAGATAGCACTAGATTTGAAAATGATACAAATTACATGATCTACAAAGATGGTGAGAAGTACGAGGGCATCGAATATACCATGAATAGAAAGTATGTAGACACTGTACAACTTGATCTAAAAACAACGTACAAAGACTTTAAAATCATCAATATGCAAGGTGGTGCACAAAGAGATTTGGCTCACTTTGACATGAGCTGCGATGAACAAAAATGCATACTTCTTGATTATTCTCCGCTCAACTATAAAACTGAAATTGTCAATAATCACATATCTTCTATACAAGATGTCACTACCTACAAAGATCAAATTTTACTATATAGCGGGACAATAAAAAACGATCGTCTTGACAGCGGTACATTTGCTTTTGTCAACTATGCCAGTAGGTTTGACAAATTGTTTAATCCTTGGACATCTGCCATTATTACAATAACTCATTCAACGACAACAATCACTGTCTTGAATAATAAGCAAAGATTTGCGGAGAATTTTCTAATGAAGCAAAAATTGGGCATTAGATATCCTGTCTATAATTTATCCAATGTTCTATCCTTTAGAAATTTTGATGACTATACCATTGAGTATCTCGATACAGCGACCAACAAAAATATAGCAAGTTGCCAATTCATAAATGGAACACCAATTACAGGTATTACACTGGAACAATATGAAGGTATTATAAAGGTTACGAAATACAAAGAAGGCAATGAAGTGAAAATAAAAGAAATGCACATAGCTGATCTCTTGACTGCTTTATCAAACTTTTGACTCTTTTTTTACAACTTTTCAAAATCAAATTTAACTTTCTCCCCGCTAAGGCGGGACAGGTCGTGGTAAAAATCGCCAACTTCTTGTAGGTGGCAAACCGTTCGATCACATAAAATAAAAATAATCATCATAATGAAGAAGATAAATATTGAAGAAAAACTGTCGCTTTTTTCAGAGCGTAGAAGTCCCAAAATCGTGGCTGAACTCAATGGACAGCATGTAAAATTAGTTAAAATTGAAGGAGATTTTATATTTCACAAGCACGACCATGAAGATGAAATGTTTCTTGTATTAAAAGGATGGTTTAATATGGAATTTGAAGACCATATTGTTAGACTCGAAGAAGGCGAATTTCTAGTAGTTCCTCGTGGCGTAGTGCATCGTCCTGTTGCCCCTGTGGAATGCAGTATAATGCTTTTTGAACCGACAACAACACTAAACACAGGTGATATACAAGATACTGAATTCACAAAACCTGTATTGGACTGGATATAACCCCCGACAGGCTTAGGCTTTGCCAAGGCCTGTGACGCTTTGGGTTATCGAAGTCACAAGTCTGTTGGGCTAAAGCCCAGATCAGGTTGTTGATCTTTTGCCATAGCTCGGCTTAGGCTGTGCTTAAGCCTGTGACGCTTTGCGTTATCGTAGTGTCCGCATGGCTTTGCCATAGAAACATGTACAAATGTTAAAACTCGATCATCCATTATAAAAGTAGCTTAAAATGCGCTTAATCAGTCGGTTTTAGCTACTTTTGGAGTGTAAAGGAAGTTTTAAAGAGAGACTGCTGTTATGGCTCAAAAAATAGAAGAACGCAGACAATCCATAAGCAAATCGTGAGCAGGGAAAATAATATTGTGGATGTGTCGGTAATGTCAAATGTAGTTCTTATCTTTCATTTTCAAAATGGACAGAAGATTCAAGCTATTGAGGAGTAGATGGAGTTACCAAAATATCAGATAAGTACAAACGAAGATCAAACGGTTTTTAAGTTTATCAGCGATGGACCAAACGGCAAAAT
>JANMMV010000093.1:0-2571 GCA_031373565.1 Saprospiraceae bacterium | reverse complement strand
TTGAAGAAGCTGTGATCAATTATTTGGACTTTGTTATCTTGGCTGATTTCGTAAATTCCTTTATGAAGAGACTGAATCAATAATTTATTACCAACAGGATACAGAAACATGATGCTTCCCGGTAGCTCTATCTGAGAAATTGATTTGCCATCATAACAAAGTAACACCGAGAAAGATTGGAAATATATTCTGCCCTTATGAGCCACGATATGCCATATTTCTTCTCTGGAAATACTGTTTTTGGGCACCAGTGATGTCAATGATTTGTAGATGTAATTTCCACATTGATCATACTTCCAGTAGCCGATTTCGGCATATGCACCCGCATAAATTCGATCATCGACAGCGCAAACAGATCTGACAATCTTTTTGGTATCTAGCCTATTGAGTCTCCACTCCACACCATTGTAGGAGAGAAGCCCACTTGTATTGGCAAAATGCAATACCTTGGCGCTATCCTGAGTGATCGCCCAGTTCTGGTTATGTGCTCGATAGGTTGATGACTTATAATTAGTGATAGGAGGGACGTGCTGACAAACGCCAGCGGTCGCACTGATGATGAACAAAACTATCGAGCAATAGAAAGCCTTCAATTAGGTGATACTATTTTGAATAACAATGTACGTGATGAAATTGGTTAGTTCCCTATTTTTCTTTCAATAATATATAAATTGGTTTTCAATTTTTTATGAATACCTGTTAATCTACTTTTACAACTCGTTCTTGCATCAATTTTGATCCATTCTTTATATGTATCATATATAGTCCTGCAGGAAGATCACGCGCAGGAATTGTGATGGTTTGGTTCCCGTCTTCAACTGAATAATCAGCGGAAACCTTTCTACCTGATGCATCAGTAACATGAATGATTGATTTTTCGCCACAGGCAGAGCTGAGATGAACATTGATGAAATTGGCAATAGGGTTAGGATAAATTTCAGCAGATATACATTGATTATGGTATACTTCACTATCAATAGCTGTGGATAACGATACACCGATTTTGACCTCGCTGATGCCTGCGCACGATCCTCCATGTGTTTCTAAGACGGTTATCAAAACATATCGTGCATCTACGGCAAGGAGATCAGGGCCATCTTCGCCTTCATAAATATTTTCTCCTGTAGCTTGGCTGAGTGAAACATTACCATAGGTATTCCAAATCACACCATCAAGTGAATAATCAATAGCGATCTCTTTTGCGCCATAATTAAGAGAATTTGGCACGTTATGATTCCAAAAATGACTTTTGCCGAGTACGTAGCGATGGCCCAAAGAGTATAGCAGCCAGTGTCCCGATCCTCGAGCAGGGTTAGGAGAGATCTTCTTCTCGCATGATACCCAGCCGTCGTACCACGTTGTATTGTGACGGTCTAAGTAGCACTGTGCATAAGTAATATTTTGATTCAACACCGTAAAGACTAGAATCAAACTCAAAGCATAAAAACTTGTGTTGATATTCTTTTTATTGCTATATAAAGTTGCTATCATTTCAATTAATTTGGCTATTTTAAATACTATAAATCTAAGAATCCGATTGGATTATCTGTGCTTCCTTGTGCATAGAAATTATGCAAATTAGGAAGTACTGTGTGTAATTCACTCGGTGGTACACCAAACCACAGGGCTAATTCTGCAAAATATAAATCATTTGCAGTTGTAGGTATTAGTGAGCCATTACCTACGTCCAAACTACTATCCATCGCTAAACTAGGGAATGATCCATATAGCCGATTCCCTTTGACTGGTCCACCGAAGGCAAACACATTTCCACCCCAAGCATGATCTGTGCCGTTACCATTGGAAGTCAATGTACGACCAAATTCTGACATCGTAAATGTGACTACATCGTCTGTCATATTGATCTCTTTCAAAGCATTATTAAAAGCGCCCATAGCCATGTCCAATTTCATCAATTCGTAATTTTGGTCGTTTAACAAATCGTCATGGTGATCCCATCCCCCAACTTCAACAAAGAAAATTTGACGCTTGAATCCAAGTTTTTCCCTTCCAGATATGATACGAGCTATCATCTTGAAATGCCTGGCCATGTAATCGTCAGGAAAAGGAGTAGTTATTTTTGGTGTTTCATCAATTATTTTATTGAATTGAATGGCTGAATCCAACGATGTCCTGAATAGATTTTTGTAAGTGTTTTTATATGGGTCGTTATAGTTATGACCTAGCATTTTGTCAACAGCAGTGGTTAAAGCAGGGTCGCTACCGTACATACCTCCATATCCGTTTAAGGTTTCAGCACCATCGTTACTAACTGAAAACTCAACATTTCTGTCACTTTTTTGGAAAATATTGCTACCCGCAAAAGAAAGATTCATCGAGATCTTTTGCTCAGTATTTACATCATATAGTAAGTCTGAAATCTTCCCCGCCCATCCTTTAACACGTCTTTCTGCGGGTGAAGCGGTCAGCCACTGATTGCTCTGATCTGAGTGAGAATATAGGCCGAGTGGCAGAGGTACACTTCCGTTGTAGTATTGGGCTTTGGTAACAGGATTAACAAGAGTACCGATGTTTGTCAACCAAGCAGCTTCTCCTTGATTGAACATCTGT
>JANMMV010000077.1:0-10381 GCA_031373565.1 Saprospiraceae bacterium | reverse complement strand
ACTTTAACTCAGGGAAGCACGATAGCAATACTAGATGTGAGTACTATTTATGATGGAACATATCTTGTCAATGCTACAATAAATGGTCAAAATATTTCAAAAAAGGTGATAATATTAAAGGATTAAGTTGGCATAAAAATGCAGACCTAAATATGACTCTAACAAAGTGAAGGAGTTTATTGAAAACTAGCAGACAAAAAGATCTTCAATTGAAATTTTTGAAGGTACTTCATCATACTGTTTGTCTTGATAGGCACAACACAAAGTGATATATTTAAATTTGTGAGGAACCTTGATCATCTGACATTTCTGCTTAATGCTTTAAGCAAAAAACATTTATCAACATTTACACCCAATCGCAAAAATACTTTTAGGGCTTCAAAACCCTGTGTTTGATGATTACGTTTATAAAAACGGTCTAAGTTTTACAGACTTAAGAATCCACGACTTTTTTTTCCTTAACAGTACACATCAATCTAAATGTTTATTTTATTTGCCTTCATCAGTCTCTTTACCCTTGGAGATTTTACATTAAATTCTCAAAAAAGCAATAGTACTTCGTTGGAAGTATCCTCGCAGCTTCTCCACAGACAAATTAAGGGTAAAGATTCTTTGCGGTATGTGATCAGTACATCGTACTACGACGAGAAAACGGACCAATCTCAAACTAGAACACGTTTAATAGATTCCAAAGGCAAGATATTGGGCCAATGGGGAAATGAATATCATTCAGCCCAATCATTTGATTGCCTGAATTATCTGAATGCTAAGTTGTACCTACAATCTTCAGTAGGCAAGAAAGTCATCAGTGTTGATAGAAATGGTAAAGTGCACGATTTATCTGATAAATATGTAAGTATTATGAAAATGGGCCAAGGATTTATAGGATTAAGGTCTATTGATATCAAAAATGGTTATGATATTTTTAACCCAAATGGTAAGATGATTTCTAATACCAAGGGAATCCTATTCCACACCGAATTTGCTGACAATGTCATTTCTATTTGCAATGGGAAAAACTGGGAGATACGTGATATCGAGTTTAATTTGTTGCATAAATTTCCTGATGACTTAGAAACTGCAGATCTATATCCAAATCATGGGCTCCACACTAGCTCAGATGGGTTGATCAGGATTGACAGGTCAAAAGGAAATCATTATTTTGTAAATAAATACGGCAAAACTATTTTGGACCTCAGTACAGTTTTTGATATTGACATCATTCTTCAATTACTTCCACCTTCTGAAGGAACAGTATTGGTCAAACATCGACCGATTCAAGATTCAAAGGTATATTCATCCTATGTTGATACATCGGGAAGTATAATTTGGTCATCAACTTTTGAACAAGATGTGGAAGCGTTTTCTTTTTCTGGTGGATACGGTAAAGTGAAATATGCCGCAAAAGATCTTGCAACACTTCAAAAAGAAGCTAGAGAGAAAGGCTTACAAACACTTTCGATAGAAATAACCAGCAAGCTGATAAACCATCAGGGCGAAGAATCAAAAAATAATGGACTTTACTTTCCTGTGATACAAAGGAATGGTAATTTATTTTTAACCCACACAGCGCTCAGAACAACAGATAATCGTATGCATGGCTATGCAATTATTGCTAACCAAAACAAAACAATTATTTTCAGTTCTGAATGGCCTATCATTTTTTTTGATGAAAATATAGTAATTGTGGGCGACCGAGATGTTTATGAAAACGCGACGTCAGACAATCTAGTAGTGTACGATTATACGAAGAAGATCATTTGGCGAACACCAAAAATTTAATAAACTTTAAAGCAAAACTAAGGCACGCTCACAACCAAAAATAAATCCAAGTAAGGCATCTAGATAATTCTTTTATCTTTGCGGAATAGCTTTCTATAACAAGTCATTATGCAGTCAAAACTAGATCATTTACAATACCTCAAATCAAAAGCGATCCTCGGCGGCGGCCAAGACAGGATAGAAAAACAACACGCTAAAGGGAAACTTACTGCCCGAGAACGTATCGAATTACTAATGGATCGAGGAAGTTTTGAAGAAATTGCGATGCTTAAAGAACATCGTTCTTTTGATTTTGGAATGGAAGACCAACAATATCTCGGCGATGGCGTCATAACGGGTTATGGCAAGATCAATGGTCGGCTCATCTATGCGTTTGCGCAGGATTTCACTGTTTTCGGTGGCGCATTGAGTGAAACCCAAGCTGAAAAAATATGTCGCATCATGGACCTGGCTGTCCAAAACGGTGCACCAGTCATAGGACTTAATGATTCTGGTGGCGCACGTATTCAAGAAGGCGTCAATAGTCTCGGTGGATATGCTGATATTTTCTATCGCAATACACGTGCTTCAGGCGTTATACCACAGATTAGCGCTATCATGGGCCCGTGCGCAGGTGGAGCTGTTTATTCGCCCGCGATTACAGATTTCATAGTGATGGTAGAGCATTCTTCTTACATGTTTGTAACAGGACCCAATGTCGTCAAAACGGTAACTAACGAAGAGGTCACCTCTGAACAACTCGGTGGCGCACTGACGCATTCTACAAAGAGTGGCGTCACTCATCTTACCGCCGCAAATGACCTAGAGTGCATTGCTAAGCTAAAGCAACTCATCAGTTATATGCCGCAAAACTGCAACGAAAAAGCACCCGCTATTCCATTTGAGCTTAAAGATGAGAAAAGAGAGCAACTCAATGCCATCATACCAGCCAATTCAATGCATCCATATGATATGAAAGATGTAATTAAAGGTACCGTAGACGAAGATTCGTTTATGGAAATCCATACAAATTATGCTGAGAATATTGTAGTCGGTTTCGCAAGATTAGGTGGCAAATCTATCGGTATCGTGGCCAATCAACCCTATGCGTTGGCAGGTGTGTTAGATGTTGAAAGTTCAAAGAAAGGCGCTCGATTTGTACGTTTCTGTGATTGTTTCAATATACCATTGCTTGTCCTTGTTGACGTCCCAGGATTTCTACCCGGTACCGATCAAGAGTGGCACGGCATTATCACAAATGGTGCTAAATTACTTTATGCATTTTCGGATGCTACGGTACCTAGGGTCACTGTGATCACACGTAAGGCATACGGTGGCGCATACGATGTTATGAATTCCAAGCATATTGGAGCAGACATGAACTTTGCGTGGCCTAGTGCGGAAATTGCTGTGATGGGAGCCAAAGGTGCATCTGAGATCATCTTTAAAGGCGAAATTAGTAGGGCTGATAATCCTGATCAAAAACTGAAGGAAAAAGAAGCAGAATACCAAGAAAAATTTGCCAATCCATACCGAGCGGCGGCCCGTGGATTTGTAGATGAAGTCATTGAACCAAGCGAAACTCGACGTAAACTCATCAAGACATTCGCTATGCTTGAAAACAAGAAAGTCGATCTACCTAAGAGAAAACATGGGAATATACCAATGTAGGAAAACGTTTTTCCTGCTGAATAGCAATCCTGTTCTATTGTCAATACCCAATATTATGCATTTGTTTTTAATATCTATATTTGCACCATGTATTGGAGATTGAGTTTATTTGTAATAATCGTGCTTTTTGGTTCTTCTTGTGCTAAAAAGTTAACGTACGCTGCATTGACAGATGATCAGCTGGGTGTTTACAATGATATCAAACAGTCATATCTCGTCGTACGTATACCTACGCAGGGGCGAAAAATCAAAGTACTCAAAGAGAGACTAGCAACGACAACCAATGGCAAAATTTTACAAAATCTTAGATCTGAAATCCAACGGGCGGAGGATGAAGATAAAGAATTTTCACAAGAACTTATGAGCGCTTTTCACGGATACTACACTTTTACACCCTTTGTCTTTGTGGCAGATACGTTATTCAAAAGATTTTTGGACGGGGACAACAGTGTGTTTTTAGATAGAAAAGGTAAGCAAACGGAGATAAAAGACTTCAACAGAGATAAATATTACCTTATCCTTCAGGGAGCACAAAAAGAACAGTTGAGATTCATGGACAAATACAGTCAACCCACCCCTATTGTACCGATCTATAAACATATATTAAGCAAAATTAGAGAACTCCAAAATCGACAGAGGTTTATGCAAAGACAAGTGAATCATTTTGATACTCGACTTAAATACATCGAAAGCGCACACATAGAAAAATCATTATGAGCAAAAACAAAAGATGGACCATATTAGTATTGACAGTGTGCACAATATTATCATGCAAATGGGATAAACAAGATAAAACTTCCAATCCTCCCACAGTGATTCAAGATAATCCAAAGCCAGCGTCTACGATTTCTGCTGAATTAGCTCCTAGCGATACTCCTAAGCCTGCTGAAACAGTAGCAACTAAATTAGAGCCAGTTAAAGAAAATGAGCAGTTTACTGAATTGACAAAATCAGCCCATGGCATTGCGGTTGATCTTCGATATGCAACCAATAATAACTTTACCAAAAAGCAAATTTATGATTGTGGTAGGTGTTATCTCCGTCCTGAAGCAGCAGATGCTTTGATCAAGGTGCACGAAGACCTTAGCAATCTTGGATATGGACTAAAAGTATTCGATTGTTTCAGACCGCGTCCCTACCAACAGCGGTTATGGGACATCGTGCCCAATCCTGATTATGTGACGCCGCCTACTAAAGGTTCTATGCATAGTCGTGGCCTTGCGGTGGATCTTACGATTGTGGACAAAACTGGCAAAGAGCTAGATATGGGCACAGCGTTTGATTTTTTTGGCAAAGAAGCGCATACTGACTATGCTGGACACAATAAAGATGTAAATGCTAACCGTAAATTGCTTACTGAAACCATGAAAAAATACGGATACAAAGGTATCAGAACAGAATGGTGGCATTTTAGTTACAATGCTAATTACCCACTAGATGAATGGGTTTGGCCTTGCAAGGTTAGATAGCTATTACTTTATATATATACCTTCTTCCCTAATCTCACGTACTACTTCAAACAATCGATCTAATTCGCTTTGCATATTAAAGGCATTGATAGAATATCGCAGATAAACATCGCTACCTTGTCTCATGACTGGGATCTCAATTTTATAATGATCTACGAGACGTCGATACAATTGCTCAGGTTGTTCAGTATTAACTCTAGCAGCAAACATCTGCGTACCAAAATCTCCTCCAATAGGTAGAATCGGTTCTGTATCGAGAATTGCACACAAGCGATTGGCATTATCATTGACCATTTTTCGACAATCGGCTGAGATTTGAGTCCAATTCTGCTCTTCCATAAATGCGATTGAAGGTGGTATACATAAAAACGCTGTGTAGTCTCTCGTTCCATTCATCTGGTGATAGTCTAAATATCTTGAGTGAGAAGGAAATAAAGCTTTGTATCCCCAACTTACTACTAATGGATCCAGGCCATCTTGATGTTCTCTTTTTGTGTATAGAAACGAACACCCTTTGGGGGCCATCATCCATTTGTGGCAAGCGCCCGTATAATAATCGACATTCAGTGTCGTGAGATCGAGTGGGATTTGTCCAGGGACGTGCGCACCATCAACAAATACAGGTATCCCATTCTCTTTGCCAAAAGCACAAATTTCTTCCACAGGTAATCTCAATGCCGTAGAACTCGTTATATGACTTATAAAAATCAATTTTGTGCGATGTGTTACCCCAGCAAGCAAATTACTCAAAAAATTATCCTTGTTGGTGATTGGTAAGGTGATATGCTGACGTATGTATTTTGCACCAGTTTTGGAACATATAAAATCCCAAGTTTTATCACAAGCGCCATATTCAATGTCAGTAGTTAAAATTTCATCACCAGCATTGAGATCGAGACTACGCGCGACCGTATTGACGGCATAGGAAGGGTTCGTAACCATGACCACGTCATCTTTATCGCATCCGATATATGAGCCAAGAGCTTCACGGCTTTGTGCCAAGCAGGTAAGGCCTTTGTTGGTAATAAATTGGACCGGAGATCGCTCCATTTCGATTTGAAAATCATGATAAGCAGCCATTATTGGCTTCGGAGTTGCACCAAATGATCCAAAATTTAGAAATGTCAATTCATTATCTAAGTAAAACAAGTCACGTAATCTGCTAGACATACAATTATTAATTTGGGTAAATATATAACTTTAACGACACTTGGTACAAAAAAAAATGGCAACTTTCTCTTTGAAAAGTTGCCATTTTAATTGCTTAACTGTGATCAGCAGTCATAACCAAAACTTTTTTTAGTGCTAGTTTCTCAAGCTTGCACCACTCAATCTCTTTTATAACCTAAAACTCAATTCCTAAATGATAGTCGGAAATAGAAGTTGGCTACTAAAGCTAATTTTGAAGCCAACTTCCCTTTCCGTGGTAAATTTTTAATCCCGTAAATGTTTTGTATAACCACCGGTACTTCTAGCGGATAGGTCTGAAATAGTATACAACTTTCTCATTTACAATACAAAGATGCGACAAGATTTACCCCACAACAAATACAAAAAATCAAATTAATAACATATGAAAATTTATAATATGATAGATAATTAAACATAATTAATTGATTTATAACATACTAAGTATACTAATTATCTAAAATACACACGTCAGTTGACGTTTATAAAAGTTTTAAAAAACAAAAATAAGTGGAATACACTAGGTATTTTTAACCTTAATTTAATACTAAGCCAAGGTTTACCCTACCATACCATCCTATTTTTAGCAAAAAGTGCTACTTTTGCAATCAATTTGATACTTATTATGCCATTGGTTTACCTTACAAGAATAGAAAAATTTAATGCCGCCCACAAACTTTGGGTTCCATCGTGGTCTGAAGAAGAAAACATCAACTTCTTTGGAAAATGTGCTAACAAGAACTGGCATGGGCACAACTACATCCTATCCGTTACTGTCAAAGGAAATCCTGACCCGGTAACTGGATTTGTGTTAGATGCCAAAAAACTTAGCAGCACTATCCGTGAGCTTATTACTTCTAAACTTGACCACAGCAATCTAAATCTAGATGTAGACTTTATACCGTCTCATATTATGCCCACCACTGAAAATTTGACAGTTCTTATTTGGGAACAATTACAACCATTCATTGTTGGTTGTCAATTACATTCTATAAAACTCCAGGAGACCGATACGATTTTCGCAGAGTATTTTGGGGAATAACACATATTTCAAATGGCATATACCAAAAAAGAAAGTTACGATCAAGCAACTACGGATGCTATCAAAACAAACTACGAAAACATCATTTCTCAGCTTGGAGAAGATGTCAATAGAGAAGGATTACTCAAAACACCTGAACGAGCTTCTAAGGCGATGCAGTTTCTAACATCAGGTTATCAGCAAGACGCATCAAAAATCCTACAATCTGCTTTATTTAAGGAGGATTATAATGAAATGGTGATAGTCAAGGACATTGAAGTATTTTCACTTTGTGAGCATCATTTACTACCTTTTTATGGCAAAGCACACGTAGCATACATTCCGAATGGTTATGTGGTAGGCTTGAGTAAAATCCCTCGGGTAATTGACGTGTTTGCACGTCGCCTACAGGTACAAGAACGTTTAACACATGAGATCCTACATGCTATTGAAGACGCACTCAAGCCTATAGGAGTGGCTGTAATCATAGAAGCTGTTCACATGTGTATGATGATGAGGGGGGTACAGAAGCAAAATTCGGCTACAACTACTTCTGCTTTTACTGGAGAATTTAGAAAAAATGAGACTCGTAACGAATTTCTCAACCTAGTAAGCAGTAGACTCCGATAAGAAACTTATTTTTGCGTTCTCATCAATAATAATATTCATGAAAACAGCATATGTTTTTCCAGGTCAAGGCGCACAGTTCGAAGGCATGGGAGCAAGTTTAGTTGAAAATCCAGCTGCTTTAGCCCTATTCAACCAAGCAGACGAGATACTTGGCTTTGGCCTCTCACAAATCATGATCTCTGGTAACGCGGAGGAGTTGAAGCAAACGAAAGTTACTCAACCAGCGCTTTTTGTTCATGCCCTTGCAACATTGGCTGCAAAATTGGGCTCAACACCAGATGCAGTCGCAGGTCACTCACTTGGCGAGTTGACGGCGCTTGTGGCTAATCGCTGCCTTTCTTTTGAAGATGGCCTTAAGCTAGTCCAGCAAAGAGCTATGGCAATGCAAGCTGCATGTGAGGCAGTTCCTGGAACAATGGCGGCCGTTTTGGGTTTGGATGATACTACTGTTGAGCATATTTGCTCATCTATTGACGATATCGTCGTCCCTGCCAATTATAATTGCCCTGGGCAACTAGTTATTTCTGGATCGGTGAGCGGTATAAATGCAGCATGCGCTGCGCTTACGGCTGCCGGAGCTAAAAGAGCAATTGTCCTCGAAGTAGGTGGTGCTTTTCATAGTCCATTAATGGAGCCAGCCCGCGAGCAACTTGCTTCTGCTATCATGTCTACTACCTTTGTTTCTCCAAGATGTCCTGTTTACCAAAACATCCATGCAAACCCTGAGACTGATCCCGAGATGATCAAACTAAATCTTATATCGCAGCTGACTGGTGCCGTAAGATGGACGCAAACTATACAAAATATGGTGGCAGATGGCATCGGGCAGTTTGTTGAAGTCGGCGGTAGTGGCAAGGTACTCTCCGGTTTGATCAAAAAGGTCGACAGAGAATTGGAGACATCCACTTTATAAAACTTACGATTATGAGTGATTTCAAAGCAGGAACCTTGCTTATTGCCGAGCCATTTATGCACGACCCGAATTTTGGCAGGTCAGTCGTCCTAATTTGTGAGCATAATGATGTCGGGACTACCGGTTTTATCATAAACAAACTGATGGATGTACGAATTCACAAACTGGTACCAGGATTTCCAGAGTCCAAAGCAGCTGTCTACATGGGTGGTCCTGTAGCTACAGATTCATTGCACTACCTTCACAATGTAGGATCTATGCTCGAAAACAGTATCGAAGTGAGTCCAGGCGTCTTCTGGGGAGGAGATTTTGAATCACTCAAATTTCTTATGTCTACTGGTGTCATCAAAGACGAAAACATCAAGTTTTTTGTTGGCTACTCAGGCTGGACAGCCGGTCAACTGGACGAGGAGATGCTTGATCCGTCATGGTTGATCTCCGAGATGGACCCGAATTACCTCTTCAAGACGAGACCATTTGTCTTGTGGCAATCCGTACTGCACAACAAAGGCGATAAATATACTGTCATAGCCCAGATGCCCGAAGAAGGACTAAATTAAGGATTATCACTTCTTTAACTTAGTTTCCTTTGTGACATTTTGGTTCAAAAAGAGTAGCTTGTCTCTTTTTACCCTTGGGTCACTGAGTGAAGTGTCGAAGTGTACCTTTCATCATTTTCCGTTCTACCTTTTTTTGCTTACCTTTGCGGCTATTCAATGAAGATATAGATGTATTACGTTAGAGATATCACCGTCAAATACGGTGAAAGGAGCCTATTAGATGAGGTTAGTTTTATGATCACACCTAAAGATCGTATAGGTTTGATAGGACGCAATGGAGCGGGCAAGTCGACACTCCTCAAGATAATAGCAGGTCAAGCAATGCCTGATGGCGGTGCGCTAGAATTCCCTTCTAAAGCAACTATCGGCTACCTACGCCAAGAGTTTGAGCTAAATGAGTCGATAACCGTAATGGAAGAGGCTATGTCTTGCCACGAAGATGCATTAAATCTACAACGAGACCTGGACTTGATCAACGATGAGTTAGGTCACCGCACCGATTATGAAAGTGACTCCTATCATAATATGCTCGAAGATTTGGCATCATTGACAGGGAGGTTGGAGCATTTCAATATCACGGCATTGGAAATCGAAACAGTTAAGATTCTGAAGGGATTGGGCTTTGCAGACACAGACTTTCCGAGAAGAATATCTGAATTTAGTGGTGGCTGGAAGATGAGAATCGAATTGGCAAAATTGCTACTCCGCAAACCTGATTTACTCATGCTCGATGAACCTACCAATCACCTCGATATTGAATCGATTATCTGGCTAGAAAACTACCTTGTGGACTATAGCGGAACCGTCATCGTCATTTCGCACGATATTCAGTTTCTTGAGAACGTATGTAATCGTATCGTAGAAGTAGAAGCAGGTGGTGTTAACGATTATCGCCTTTCGTATGCTAAGTTTCTAGAAGAGAAAGAGAAGCAGAAGACCATTCAAATATCAGCGTACGAGAATCAGCAGAGAGATTTTGCGCAGAAAGAAAAGACAATCTCAAGGTTTATGGCTAAAGCTACAAAAACCAAGATGGCGCAGTCTATGCAGAAACAACTAGAGAAAACCGAGCGCATCGAAGCGCCTGTTGACTTAGGCAAGAGTTTAAATATAAGATTTGCTGAAGTACCTAGGTCTGGAAGAGAAGTAGCTCGAACGCTCGATATTG
>JANMMV010000054.1:0-3897 GCA_031373565.1 Saprospiraceae bacterium | reverse complement strand
TGTGGGTCAAGGGTTGCTACTTTCCCTACCGATGGCGGCGCTAAATATTCATCTGTATGGCTCCAATTGTTGTGTAGAAGCTCAACTCGATTTTGAAGTTTAGTACGTACATCTTCAGGAAGCTTTGCATGAATGATCGATGGCTGATCAACAAAACGATACCAATAGTAAGTCACAGTAGTGCCATCGCCAAGGTCAGCTTTAAACGGCCCGGCTACTGGTCCCGGACTCTTCCATGGGCCATTAGGCTCTTGCCAATGGCAATCTGCCTCCATAGGTGTCAAATAAGAGAGTTCAGGTCGCGGAGAAGAAGGAACATCGGTGGTCAACAAATTGGTGGAAGCTGGAACAGATTCTTTGTCAATGGCATACCACTTTTCATCTGGATCGAGTCTAAAATATGATGGTAAAATAAAGTTCCGATCTCTCTTTTCAACCTTGTTCAGATTAAATTCAAAACCCATATTGTTCTTATTTTGCTGGACATTATCCATAAAATCTAGGTGGATAGATTTGTCAGCGATTTCTGCTGCCATATCACCTCCGTTATTGACAAATGAAACATCATAAACGCCAGCTTTATTGATACCAGGAGAAACGGCAGGACCACCATTGAACCAAGCGTTAACATCATTCCAAAGTGCATTCTGAGAATAGACAGAAATGTGATTCAAAAGGATGGAATTATCATCATTATTGGCCGGGAATTGCAAACTTTCTACTTTAGCGAAAGATTTTCCACTATTATCCTTTGCGATAATAGCTGGTGATCCTGCATGCTCAATGCCGAAACCCACATTTGGTTCAGAAGGTCTCGTATCCAAAAACAATCCCTCTAAACTGGGGTCAAGCAGTACGGGTTCTGTCCAAAAAGTAGGTAAGAAAAAGGTAGCAGGACCTTTGAAATTGGTTGAATTTAAGAATAAAGTCCAACATTGATTTCCAGTCTTGACGTTTGTTCCATTAGTATTGATGATAGGATCTGTCAATGGTAACGGAATATACCCATAGCCTAACATTTCACCATTTAAACTTTGTGCCAAATTCAAGCCATCTGGAGCCCAAAGAAGTCTGTTTGACAACTGGGCGACACCGTACTTGCCGCCGGGCGTACTCCAATCTCTGTGCCCATCTGGCAAAATATCACTTCGGCCGGCGCCTGGTCCATTTGCCCATGCATAGAAATTATAAGATACTCCACCCATTATAAACTTGGGTACTTTTGTGCCGAACCGAGTATCATGCCACCAACCCAAGCCCCCTTCGATGGTCGTATAAAATTGACTTGGTTCATTTCCCGTCCTTTGGGTTGACAACCAACTACTGCTCAACCCTGTTTGAAAATCATAGGGTCCGGGGTATTTTTTAAATGCTGGATAAGCAGCACTATACATTGTATAGCCTGATCCAAAAGTCTTGTCTGCTACATTTTCTGTAGATATCCATGTGAATCCGGACCGCTGTGCCTTGGTTATTTGGGCATTAGCATGATGGGAAGAAAAGTAAAGAAAACACCATATTAAGACAGTCCAAAATGTAAATTTGAACACCTTAAGGTCACTAACATTTCTACAAAAAGTGAGCATCCGTTTATTGATTTTGTTATGGATGTAAATGTATGTTTTAGTTTTCATTTTAACGGGGTAGTCTAGTGTGTTTTTTTTGTTTCGTCCTTTGATGATCATTTATGCTGTTAAGATTGAAGTAGGGGCAGTTGTCAATAGGAATATTGAGCAATTTTGAATTTTGAGTTATCAACAATGATGGAAACTTATTTTGTTCGAATATTGCTAAAACGTGTATCAGAATATCACAAAAAGTCAAGTATTATGAAACAAAATCAAAATATTATGTAACAGTGTGCAACATGTCGGTAAGTACCTTTGTGGAGTATTCGGATACAGCATTCGAATGAACCATTTATTCATTATAAAATATTAATCTTATGAAATTATTAATTCGATTTTTCACCATGCTAATCATTGTATCTAGTATGGTTTCGTGTGACAAGGACGAAGACACTGTCATCGCAAGTGTAACCTATGAAGCTACATTAAAGGGCACTAATGAAGTACCGACCAATGCTTCGGCAGCTATTGGATTGGCTACCCTAACTTACAATCCTAATACGAAATTATTTAACATTGTGGTTACACACAATCTAGGGACTGCGACGGGAGGACACATCCATAAAGGGGCTACAGGAACTAATGGGGAAGTGGTATTTCCGTTTCTCAGCACCACATCGCCTATTGACTATACTAGCGTGGTGCTAACTACTTCGCAATTGTCTGATTTGAATGCGGGTTTGTACTATGTAAACCTACATACGACATCATTTCCTAGCGGGGAGATCAGAGGTCAATTGATCAAAAAGTAATATTTAGCGTTCTGCTGAAATCGGTAATCACGGTGAAACCCGGTAGAAACAGTAAGTTCCTATCGGGCTTTTCATGTTGCATCTGAGTCATTGATCAATAAAACCTATGCCGTAGATGATAACTTGTAAAGTTGACCACTCCTACCCTTTTAGCATACAAATTATGTGAACCTCGGATAAAAATCTTATTCGTACGTATCGTTCTTTCTGTCCCCTAATTTTAATGGTCATCGTTCTCTACATGTAAGATGTGTAATAGTCTGTGAATAATAGGGGCAAAAAATACGGCTGTGATACTCAAGAATGCCACTCCGCTATACAAAGCATATAATGATGAAAATAATTTCGCTGAGGCAGTTTTCATTTCCACAACAGGTCCCATACCTGTCAAAATCATGCAAGCCATATGGAAACTATCCAACCAAGAAATACTGGCAAACTGATGATAACCTATAGTTCCCAAAAGGACTGAAAATGATATTAATCCTAAGGAAAAAAGTCCATAACGCCCAAGTCTGAATAGGAAGTGAGGTAGGAGCGCAACTTTCTGTTTGTTATTTTCTAATTTCACTTTTATTTTAAGACTTTTTGATTTTAAAAAAGTAGGTATAATAGACTTATAGAGAAAACTGATTTTATTGTTAGACCTTGTGACCTAAACTCAAAAGGTTCTGAAAATAAATAGATAACGATCGGTTAAACCTACGGGTCGCAGGAATTATTCTTCCTTACCCCTTAAGCCATAAATAATTACTGACAATGAAAACACCATTGTCAAACCTACCGATATTAAACCTGCCGTAACTACATTTTCCTGCATACTGCTGCCTGAATAGCCTGCTCCCGAAATGGGGGTCATTTGAGAAGTGCCAAAAATAGCGGCAATCAATGTGAAAGTCCAATTAATGAACGCTCCGAAAATAAGCGTCACTAAAAGTACTCTTCTCAAGGTTGCAGAAAGTTTTAATTCATTCCAGATGACACCGCAAACCACCAAAAATGTTCCGTTCATTACACCTTCCAAATGGGCAGCAAGACCCATCCTAGGATTTTTTAGCTGCATAATAATAAATCCTGTAAGTAGGCCCAGAAGGAACAAGAACATGCCAAGCCTTTTTAATCTTCTTGAAGTTTGAGTCTCCATATTTCACTCTGTTTTGTTCCTACTCGTATAGCTTTTCGGTTACGCCCCGTTTTTATAATGGTCTCTGGTCTCCATGCAGTGGCTTATGATTCAAGTTTCTTTTTATTTACAAGTTCAGTAAAACTTTTTGCTGCATTCGTAAAGTCAAATGGCATAAGAATAACTGTCGTTGTATTGTTGTCAACACCAATTTCTGTTTTGAGCCATGCAAAAGTTACCACTTCCATCTGGAATTTGAAGCTTGTCAAATACCAGCTTTCCATTTTAAAAAACGACCCTTTCATTTTGAAAGAGTTTTTAAATGCTTCCGACAGTACCTAACTAACACATGTTCCATCTAAACCATTATGTGGAAAGGCTTTAAGCTTAAAGA